>JAQVLW010000065.1:7279-9059 GCA_028703945.1 Aliarcobacter sp.
TTTGCACCAATTAAACCATATCTTTTACCAGTATCTAATTTTACATTTATATCTTGAAATAAAACTCTTGGACCAAAAGATTTTTTTAGATTGACAGTTTGAACCATATTATAATTATCTCCATTTATTTTTTTATTTAATATATTTATTTTGCGATTATATCTTAAAAAATCTATTTAAGACTTAATCTAAGCGCTTAAATCTCTTTTTCAAATGCTAGTCTCATAATTTCATCTTCCGTTAAATGCCGCATTCTTGTGTCATCTTCAGGAGGATATTTAATAATTAAAACCTTTGTTTTTAAATCATCTAAACGATATTTTGTTAGATTTTTTATAAGATTATCATTTATCATTTCTTTTGATAAAGTTGATTGTTCAAGCATTTTTGTAATAACATTTTCAAGATTTTTTTTCGTTTCTTCAAATGCTTTTTCTTCATCAGTTAATGAAATATATTGTTTATCTAAATATTTCATTACAAAATCTGCTGGATATTTATAAGTTGTAATTCCTTTATAAACATACTTTTGACATTTAATATTTGGTATATGAACACCTGTAAAAATATATCCAAGTACTGTATTTATTCCATCTAACTCTTTTAAAGGATTATGAGAACAAATAAAATCTTCTTTTACAACCGATGGAGAAAATTCTAATGATGTTATATTATTATGCAAAATAATAAAACTTCCACCAACTTCTTTTGGCCCACCTTTTAAAGAAAATATCTCATTTTTATGAGCCATAAAACTTCCAGTAACTTTTTTCGGACTTCCTTCAAGTGAAGTTAATTCATTATCACCAATATCAAAATCACCCTCAATAATATTAAAGTTTAAAGGTAATTTTAGTAAGTTTGCTAATTTATCTGCTAATCTTACATCACCATGAACATTAACCGAATTATCTTTTAAAATAGTAAAATTTTTTATCTCATGTTTTCTAAGCCATCTGCTTATATCATCTACATTTGTAAGTGCAACAATAGGTTTATAAATATGAGAAATAACTTCACTACCTTTATATCTCCATGTTTTTTCTTCTTCATTAAATGTACTTGAAAGATGATTTAATCTAATATCAGATACTAAATCAAAACCTATTTCATCTGCAACACCATCTAAATCTGTTAAATTATTTTTAAAACATAAATAATCTTGTCCAACAGAAACTGGTCCTCCTGTTAATCTATCAATTAAATTTTGAGAACAGTCAAAAGTAGCATCAACATATTTTGGACCACCTTTTAAAGTAGCTATTTTGTTTGTCGAACAGTTAAAATAACCTTTTACCGTTCTAGGCATTCCTTTAACAGAATCAATTAGGTTATTAGAGCAATCAAAATTTCCTTTAACTTCTTTTGGAGCATAAGATAAATTTTTTAATTGATTATAAGAACAATCAAAGTCATTAACTTCAGTTGGTCCCTCAAAAAGTGAAATCAAACTATTTCTTGAACAATTAAAATCTCCAGTTACTGTTTTTGGACATCCATCAAGTGAAGTTAGACCATTATTACTTATATCAAAAAATCCATCTACTGTTTTAAATTTAACAGGTAATTTTTTTACACTTAACTTTTTATTTAGATTAACATTCCCTTGTACTGTTATATAGAAATCTTCTGAAATTAGATAATTATTTATAGCATGTTCTTTAAGCCATTTTTCGATTTCTGAGAGAGTATTCATCCTCTACCTTTATTATTTTTATTTTAAATTATGCTATATTTTATCATTTTATATCTTAAAATATTAATATTAAGGAACATATAA
>JAQVLW010000002.1:0-10835 GCA_028703945.1 Aliarcobacter sp.
ATATTAAAATTATTTAGAATCTTTTTTAGATTTCTTATCAGCTCTTTTTTCTTTTAATGATTTTGCTGGTTCTTTTTTTGTAGCTTTTTGAACGTCTTTACCTTTTGCCATGTAAACTCCTTTTTTAAGTTATACGGGCTAGTATACCTTAATAAATGAAATAAGGTATTAAAATCTTAGAAAAACTTGAATTTTATAACAAAGAATCGATTTTTACTTTATACATTAAATCTTTTCCAGCTAAAGGATGATTAAAATCAACTATTATTTCTTTCTCACCAATCTCTTTTACAATAAATTGAATAGGCTGATCATTTTCATCTTGAGCTTGAATTTGCATTCCAATTGCTAGATTTTCTATTTCTTCAAATTGCTCTTTTGGCAAATTCTGAATCCCAGATGCTTCATATTCACCATAAGCTTCACTTGCAGGGACTAAAATATCTGCTGCTTCACCTACTTTCATATTAACAATTCTTTTTTCAAGACCAGCTATTACTTGTCCTGTTCCAAATGAAAATTCAAAAGGTTTATTGCTTCTACTTCCATCAACTAAAACACCATCAATTCTTACTTCAAACATTATTTTAACTGTTTGATTAATTTGTATTGGCATATTATCCCTTTCTTATTTTTATTTCTTAAACTATTTTTTCAACCAATTTGAAACTACCCTATTTTTTTCAAAAAGTTTACTTTTAATTCTTGTAATATTTGCGACACAAACTAACTGTTTTGCTGCTGTTTGCAAATCATCATTGATTATTAAATAATCATAATCTTGAAAATATTCTACTTCACCTTTAGCATTTTTTATTCTTTTTTCAATAATTTCAATACTATCTGTATTTCTACTATTTAATCTACTTTCTAAAACTTCTAAAGATGGTGTTGTTATAAATACAGAAGTAGTTATAGAAGATAGTTTCTTTCTCACTATTTCATGCCCTTGAACATCAATATCAAAAATCACAAGCTTACTCTCATCTAAAGCTTTATTAATAGGTTTTAAAGAAGTTCCATAATAATTATCATGAACTTTTGCATATTCTAAAAAATCCCCATTATTTATATCTTTTTCAAATTCTTCTTTTGTAACAAAGAAATAATCTACACCATTAACTTCTCCCTCTCTAGGAGCTCTTGTTGTAGTTGAAATAGAAAAATAGTAATCATCTATATCTTTATAAACTTCTTTTAGAAGTGTAGATTTACCACAACCACTAGGACCAGAAATTATTAAAATAGCACCTTTTTTCTCTTTTATCAAAGATTATTCCTTTAAACTCAATCGAATATCAACACTTTCACCACTTGAAAGTCTATCAATTACTGTTTGATCAAATTTTTCTAATAATGGTCTTAACTCATTAATATGAAAATCACTTAATACCAACTTATAGTGTTTTATAGGACTTTGAGTTAAATCAAATTCATACTCTTTAACTTCATCTAATGCATCATCGATAATAGCTGCAATATCTTTCCAGTCAGTTTTTTCAAAATTAATTTCATTTTGAATAACATCTTCTCTTAAAATATTATTAATTTTACTTAATTCTCTATGATCTAAAATTCCACCAATATTTAAAGAATTAGAACTTATAATACTTTCATCATCCTCTTCTTCATACAAATCATCATCAGAATAATTTGTGTTTTTACTATCTAATGATTCAATATATTTTTTTGTAATTGGAACAAATACATCTTCATCTTCTTCATATCTATTTAATTCTAGCTCTTTTTCTTTTGATTTTTCTTCTTTGATATATTCAATTTGTTCTATCAAAATTTCTTCAAGTTTTGTTGGTAAAAAAGGTCTTGGAATAATAAAATCTCTTGATTTGTCAAAAGATAACTCTTCTGAACTAATTGCACCTAGTTTTTTTGAAAACTGTTTAATTGTATTAAATTTATCATCAATAAAACTTTGATCAATAATAATTAAATCAAATTTTTCATTTACACTATTCGTTTTTTGAATAGTTAATTTTATATGTAGCCTTTTACAAACTAAAGTAAAAATATGTTCAATAATTCCAGCATCACATATTAATAGTATAGTCACTTTATCTCCTGTAAAGTTAAGTCTTCCAATTTATAAACTTTATCACATCTATTAGCTAACTCATGTTCATGTGTTACAAGTATTAAGCCTGCGTTATTATTTTTTATATATTTAAAAAGTGTATTCATTACAATATTAGCAGTATCTTTATCTAAATTTCCAGTTGGTTCATCAGCAAAAATAATTTTAGGTTTTTTAGTCATAACTCTTGCAATTGATAATCTTTGTTGTTGTCCACCACTTAATTCACCAACACCTTGATTTATTACATAATCAATATTTAACTCTTTTAATAAATTTCTATCAATTTCTTCACCACTTAGAAGCGTAGCAATTTCTAGATTTTCAATTGCAGAAAAACCACGAAACAAATAATGAGCTTGAAAAATAATTCCAAAATCATCTCTTCTAATTTTTAATAATTGATTTTGTTTTAGTGAATAGATATCTTTACTTTTAAAAACAACACTACCAATAGATGGTTTTAAAAGAGAAGATAAAATATTTAGAAGTGTAGATTTTCCACTCCCACTTGTACCTATAATTGCAATTGATTCTTTTTTATGAAGAGATAAATTAATATCGTTAAAAAGCTCATAATCAAATTTATGAGATAAATTTTTAGCTTGTAGTAAAAGGTCATCTGCAATGAGTGCATCCATTTTATTAGCTTCACCCATTACATTTTCCTTTTATTTTACATAGTTGTTAAACTACGATTATTTTCCCATTTGTTTTGCAACTTCAGCTGCGAAATCTTCTTCTTTTTTCTCAATACCTTCACCAAGTTCAAATCTAATGTACTCAGTAATTTTGATTGATGCATCAACTTCTGCAATTGCTTGCTCAACAGTGATTTTATCATTCATTACATAGGCTTGAGATAATAGAGCAAATCTACCGTCTAATTGAGTATTATCTGTAATATATCTTTCGATTTTTCCAGGGATAATATTTGCCCAAATTTTTTCTGGTTTACCTTGTTCTTTTAATTCAGCTTCAAAAGCAGCTTTTGCATTAGCAATTGCAGACTCTGTTAATTGAGATCTAGAAACAAAATCAGGAATATTTTTTAATGTTTTTCCTAATCTTTTTAATTCATCATTATCAGCTGTAATTTCTGCAACAATTGCTCTGTTTTCAGATTCTACAAAAGCAGGATCTAAATCAGTATAAGAAATAACAGTTGGTTTCATAGCAGATGCATGCATAGCTAATGATTTTAATAATGTAGCAGCTTTATCTTTAACTGCTTCATCACAAGAAGCAGCCAATAAAACGCCAACTCTACCATTTGTATGAACATACGCATTTACAACTGTTCCAGTTACAGTAACTAATTTTCTAGCAACTAAATTTTCACCAATTGTAGCAATTTTACCGTTTAAGAAATCTGAAAAACTTGTTCCACTAATAGTTGATGAAGCTAATGCTTCTGCATCAACTATATTATTAGCTTGAGCATGAGATAAAATCTCTTGCGTTAACTTAAGGAAATTTTCATTTTTAGCAACGAAATCTGTTTGAGCATTTAACTCTAACATAGTAGCTACTGTGTTGTCAGCGTTAACTTTAACAGCAATAACACCTTCAGCTGCAATATTTCCAGCTTTTTTAGCAGCTTTACCAAGTCCAGCTTCTCTTAAAGCTTGAACTGCTTTTTCTAAATCACCATCAGTTTCATTAAGTGCATTTTTGCAATCAAGCATACCTGCACCTGTCATTTCTCTTAATTCTTTAATTAATTGTGGAGTAGCCCCTGCCATAATTATACTTCCTCTGTTTCAACGATTTCGTTTTCACCTTCAGAAACTGCTTCAGCAATTAATGCTTCTGTCTCTTCTTGTGATACAGGTTCTAAATCTTCACCATTTTCATCAGCAAGTGCTGCTTTTCCTTCATTCATAGCTGCAGCCATTTCGTTGCAGAATAAGTGAATTGATCTAATTGCATCATCATTTCCAGGAATTGGTAAATCTACAACATCAGGATCACAATTTGTATCTAAAGGAGCAACAACTGTAATTCCTAATCTTCTAGCTTCTGCAATAGCAATTTTTTCTTTAACAGCATCAAGAACAAACATCATATCTGGAAGTTTGTGCATTTCTTTGATACCACCAAGGTATAATTCTAATTTTTCTTCTTTTCTAGAAAGCATTAATGCTTCTTTTTTAGTTAAAAGATCTAATTGACCTTCTTCTCTCATTTTTTTAATAATTTCTAATTTTCTAATTGATTTTTTAATTGTTCCAAAGTTAGTTAACATTCCACCTAACCATCTATGATTAACATATGGCATTCCACAAGAAATAGCAGCTTTTTTAATAGCTTCACTAGCTTGTTTTTTTGTACCAACGAAAATCATTGTTTGACCTTCAGCAGCTCTATCTTTAACAACATTATATGTATATCTGAAATATCTTAATGTTTTTTGTAAATCTATAATATAGATATTTTTTCTAACACCGAAAATGAATTTTTTCATTTTTGGATTCCATCTTCTTGTTTGGTGCCCGAAGTGTACACCACATTCTAATAGGTCTTTCATTGTTACCATGTGTAATTCTCCTTGAATTATATTTTTTGTAATCTGGGTTTAGCCTCTGTATCCCTTAATGCCAAGATTTCTCTTGTCACAACCCATACAAGGATTGATACATGTGAGGTTCTAATTAAAATTAGAGTTGCGATTATATTTAAAGTAAGATTAATTCTTCTTTAATCTTCATATTTGATAATTTTAATATATTTTAAATAAAATTATTTTTATTATTTATTTATAAAGAGTTCTTTAATACTAGTTCAATAAATTTATTCATATAATAGATTTAGATGCAAATTGTGTTTTTGAATAGCAAGGCGCTAAATTTTCTGGTTTTATGTTAGATAAAAGTTCTGTGTCGATTAACATTTATGATATACTTTCTTTTATATAAGGACCATAAATGTTAAAAAATACCACTTCTGCTTTTAAAATTTCAGTTATTTATTTCATTTTTGCTTTGCTTTGGATTTATTTTTCGGATGAAGCTATAATTTTTTTAGTAAAAGATTTTCAAGAACTCCAATTTCTACAAACAATTAAAGGTTGGTTTTTCGTAACTGTTTCATCAATACTACTTTACATATTAGCAAAACAATTTTTTATTAATCTTCAAGAAGAAAAAGACAAATTAAGTAATACTAACTACATTCTAGAAAAAATTATTGAAAATGCACCGATTATGATATTTTGGAAAGATAAAGATGGAATTTATCAAGGCTCAAATACACATTTTTTAGATTTGATGAATTTAAAAGATAAAGAAGAATTAATTGGTAAAAAAGATTCTGATTTCAACATTTCTGAAAAAGAAGATTTTATGAATGATGACATATTTGTTATGTCAAATAAAAAACCAAAATTAAATTACATTGAAACAATAACAGCAAAAGATAAAAATATAAAAACAATAAATACTTCAAAAGTTCCATTAATCGACGATAAAGGAGAAGTTATAGGAGTTTTAGGGGTTATAAATGATATAACTGAGCAAATAAATAATCAAAAACAAATAAATTTACAAGAACAACTTTTAATTCAACAATCAAAACTAGCTTCAATGGGTGAAATGATTGCAAATATTGCTCATCAATGGAGACAACCACTATCTATTATCTCAACTTCGGCAACTGGTATTAAAATACAAAGAGAAATAGGTATTTTAGATGATTCTTCAGAAATAAAATCTCTTGATTGTATAAATGAAAATGCTCAATATTTATCAAATACAATTGATGACTTTAGAGACTTTTTTAAAAAAAGTAAAACAAAGAATTCAGTTAATTTAAATAATTTACTTGAAAAAACTTTAAAACTTATCCTATCAAGATTAAAAAATAAAGATATAAATATTATAAAAAATAATATAGATATTGAGTTTGAAACTTATGAAAGAGAAATGATTCAAGTATTTATGAATATTATAAATAATTCGATAGATGCCTTTGAAAATAAATATTATGATAAATTTATATTTTTTGAAACTGAAAAATTTGAAAATAAAATTGTCATAAAAATAAAAGATAATGCTGGTGGAATTGATGAAAATATATTAAATAGAATTTTTGAACCCTACTTTACAACTAAAGAGTCAAAACAAGGAACAGGAATTGGATTATATATGTGTAATGAAATTATAGTAAAACATTTACATGGAAAAATTATTGTAAGCAATGAATCTTTTGAATATAAAAATCAGAACTGCAAAGGTAGCCAATTTACAATCGAACTACTAACTACATAACTATTTTATATGTTTTAAAATCTCTTCTTTATCAGAAAAAGGGAACTTTTTATCATAAATAATTTGTGTTGCTTCATCACCTTTTCCAAGAACTAAAACAACAGAATTTTCATTTGCCATTTCCATAGCTTTTTTAATAGCTTCTTTTCTATTGATTTCAACTTGAACACTAGGATGATTTTTGATTCCAACTAAAATATCTTCTATAATCATATCAGGGTCTTCATTTCTTGGATTATCACTAGTAACGATTATATGTTTAGCAAAATTTGCAGCAACTTGTCCCATTAATGGTCTTTTTAGTTTGTCCCTATTTCCACCTGCACCAAATACACAAATAATTTCTTTTTCATTAAAACTTTGTAAAACTTCTTTCATTCCGTCAGGTGTATGTGCAAAATCTACAATTGCCAAGGGGTTAGTACAAACTGTTTCCATTCTTCCACTAACTCCTGCAAATCCCTCTAAAGCTTCACAAATTTCATCAAGTGGTTTAGAAGTTGTAATATGAACAGCAGCAACTGCTGCCATTAAATTATAAACATTAAAAATTCCCATCATAGTTGATGAAAATGAGTGCATTTCTCCGAAATGTGAAAACATTACATGTGTTCCATTTTTAAATGAATATGCAGTAACTTTATAAGTT
This sequence comes from Aliarcobacter sp., assembly GCA_028703945.1. Taxonomy (GTDB): domain Bacteria; phylum Campylobacterota; class Campylobacteria; order Campylobacterales; family Arcobacteraceae; genus Aliarcobacter. Next base: position 7,010 of record JAQVLW010000002.1, read on the forward strand.
GATGGTTCATCTAAAGAATAAGCAAAACCATTTTTTGAATTATATTTTACAATTTTATCATCTTTATTTATTAGCTTTTTACTATCATCATCAAAAAAAGAGTTTTTTACTCTAATATATTCATCAATAGTTTTATGATAATCAAGATGATCTCTTGTAATATTTGTATGAATTTTTAAAGCAAATTCTAAACCTTCAATTCTTTTTTGTTCAATTGCATGAGAACTTACTTCCATGACAAAAAAATCACAATTATTTTGCATAGCTTTTTGAATATGTACAAAATTTCCAAGTTGAACAGGAGTTGTCAAAGAATAATCTTCAACTCTTTCATCATTGATGAAAAAACCACGAGTACCTTGAAGTGCAACTTTATATCCTAAATCTAATAAAATAGAATAAATTGCGGCTGCAGTTGTAGTTTTTCCATTTGTTCCAGTAATTCCAATGATTTTAATAGCTGATAAATCAATATGATTTTTAAGTTCATTTGAATCTATAATCTCTTTACAACCATTTTTTATGGCACTATCTTTAAATTTTTCATTTTGTTTTGAAACAACAAAAACAGAATTTTCATCTGCTTCATTTGAGTTATCTGTGTAAACTTTTTTATTTATGATTAACTGCAATTTTTTTCTCTTCTAATTTTTTATATAATTTTTCAATCTCTTTATCATAAGAGAAATATTCATTAAATCCATCCAAATATGTATAAGCTGTGCTATTAAAATCATTATCTATTAATTTTGTAACAAAATCAAAAAAATCATCTTTATTTTCAATTGCAACTTTTGTAGAAAACATAATATCTTCAAAAGCAATTCTAAAAGAACCTCTTGATTCTATTAAGTTTTTAAAATCTACATATCTAATAGCATCAAGCGATTCAACAGTCGAAGTACTCAATTCTTTTAAAACTTCCATCATTTTATCAATATCACCATCATAAGCATTTATCATATCTTCAACATATCTTATTGCTTCTTCTAAATTCTCATCTTTTATAATTGCAAAATAATCATATAATGAAATTGCTTTTTCTTCATCTTCACTTGCGATATCACAAAACAGCGCGTAAATTGGATACTCTTTATTTTTTGGAAAATTTGATGATAGTTGTGAATATAAAAATAAAGCTTTATTAAATTCTTTTTGAGTAAAAAAACTATTTGCTTCATTTAATAATCTATCCTCATTTATCATTAAAATTCCTCTAATTTATTTTCCATACCTTGTGGTACATTAACTATTTGTAATTCTGGATGAATTGCCGCTTTTAACTCTTTTTCTACAATATATTTTAATGTACTTCCACTAGCACTACATCCAACACATGAACCTTTTAATTGAATAAAAACTTTTGCATTTTTTATATCTAAAAGTTCAATTGCTCCACCATCTCGTGCAAGCATCGGTGCAATTTTATTTTTTATAATTGAACTTACTGGTTCTTGTAAATCTTCATCAGAAAATGGCATCATATTATTTTACCTCTTTTGCTTTTCTTTTTACATAATATATTCCAATAGCTGTGCCTACTAAAAGTACTGCTATTGTTTGAAATATAAATATAAGTGTTACTTCTTCTTGAAACATTTTTTTCCTATTTTAAAACTTCTTCACATCTATTACAAAGTGTTTCTTCTTTTACTGCTGTAAACTTCCAACATCTTGGACATTTGTGGGCAGTTGCTTTATAAATTTCAAACTCTTTCCCATCAATTTGGAAACTTCCAAGTATATCAGAGTTTTGTTTATCTTTTGTTACAGAACTTACTAAAAACCAATCACTTGATTCTACTTCATCTAAAGCTAAAATTTCTTCACAATTTGTGTAAATCATTAACTCTAAAGTTGATTTTATAACTTTTTCTTTGCTTAATAAATCTTTGATTTCAGAGAATTTTTCTTTTGCTGCAAATAAAGTCGCTTCATTTATTGTTACTTCAACAAGAGGTAAAACTACTTTTTTATAATCAAAAATATCTTCATAATCAGCTTTTATAAAATCAGGTGCAAAAACTAATAACTCATCCATTGTATAAGTTAAAATTGGTGCCATTGTAGAAATTAATTTTTTAACAATTAAAGCCATTGCACTTTGAGATGCCAATCTATGAAGATCATTTTTTTCATCACAATATAATCTATCTTTACAAACATCAAGATAAATTCCAGATAAATCAACAACTAAGAAATTATTTAATCTATTTAAACCTTTTGAAAATTCATAAATATTAAATGCAGCTTCGATCTCATCAAATACTTTTTTAGCTTTATTTAAAACCCATTTATCTAAAGGTCCCATTTTATCTACACTTACTATCTCTTCTAAATCTGAAACATTCGCAAGTAAAAATCTAGCTGTATTTCTAATTTTTCTATAAAGTTCAGCATTTTGTTTTAAAATATTATCAGAAATTTTTAAATCAGATTGATAATCACTCATAGCAACCCATAGTCTTAAAATTTCAGATCCATACTCTTTTAAAACCTTATCAGGAGCAACAACATTTCCTTTAGATTTTGACATTTTTTCACCTTTTTCATCAACAGTGAATCCATGTGTTAAAATCGATTTATAAGGAGCAATTTCACTTGAAGCTAAAGTTGTTAAAAGTGAAGATTGGAACCAACCTCTATGTTGGTCACTTCCTTCTAAATACATATCAGCAGGAAAAGTTCCAGCATCATAATTTCTACTTCTTAAAACTGCATTTTGAGTAGATCCAGAATCAAACCATACATCTAATATATCTACAGTTTTTTCTAAATCATCAGGATTTAATCCACTTCCTGGATATAAAAGTTCAGAAATTTCTAAATCATACCAAGCATCACAACCTTTTTGTTCAAAAATCATAGCTGTATAATTTAAAACTTTTTCATTAAAAATGATTTCATCTGTTTTTTTATTTCTAAAAAATGCAATTGGAACCCCCCAATCTCTTTGTCTTGAAATACACCAATCAGGTCTTCCTTCAAGCATTGCTTTAAGTCTATTTCTTCCCCATTCAGGATAAAAAGTTAGATTTTCTACAACATTTAAAGCATTTTCTCTTAATGTTTTATTCTCTTTTCCATAAGCATCATCAATAGAGATGAACCACTGTTTTGTAGCTCTAAAAATAATTGGTGTATGTGTTCTCCAACAATGTGGATAAGAGTGTCTAATATCAACTTTCTTTAATAAAGCATCACCTAACTCTTCTAAAATCAAATCATTTGCTTTAAATACGTTTAATCCTAAATATTTTTCAGTATCTCTAAAAAGTTTTTCTCTAACTATTGTTTCATCATATTTTCCATAAGCATCAACTGGCATAATAACATCTAAACCATATCTTAAACCTATTTTATAGTCATCTTCCCCATGTCCAGGAGCTGTATGAACAGCACCAGAACCTGAATCCATCATAACATGCTCACCTAAAACAATTCTAGATGTTCTTCCATTTAGTGGATTTATTGCATTTGTATTTTCTAAATCTTTTGGATTTATTGTTTCAACAACTTCTCCACTAATTACACCATTCTCAATTAATGCGTTATATAGTTTTTTAGCCACAATAAATTTATCGCTAGTTTTTACATACTCTTCTTCACCATTTAATGAAATTCCTGTATTTGCAGGTAACGTCCAAGGTGTAGTTGTCCAAATAATAATACTTGCATCAATTGATTCATGTTTAAATGCCACATAAATTGATGGAGATGTTTTATCTTCATACTCAACTTCGGCTTCAGCAAGTGCTGTTTGAGCAGCCCATGACCAATAAACTGGTTTACTTCTTTGAATTAATAAACCTTGTTTTGCAATTGC
>JAQVLW010000002.1:10935-27397 GCA_028703945.1 Aliarcobacter sp.
ACACCTTCAGTTTTCAAAATATTTATAGTTTTTCATTAAAGTTTTGATTATATCTAATTTAGTTTAAAATAAATTTATAGCTTTTACTTAAAATCGGAAGTAAAAAAATTAAAACATAATACATTGTTACTAAAATCTATATTTAGATATATAATTAAAAGAAATATTTATTCTTTTATCTAAAATATAAATTTTATATGATAGAATTTCCGAATATTTCACAAAAACATAGGAAAAATAAATGAACGAAAAACACTATGAAGTAGTAATCGTAGGTGGAGGAATCTCTGGAGCTGCTCTATTTTATGAGTTAGCTAAATATTCAACTGCAACAAAAATCTGTTTGTTAGAAAAGTATGAAGACCTTGCAACTTTAAACTCTAAAGGTACAAGTAACTCTCAAACTATTCATGTTGGAGATATTGAGACAAACTATACTTTATCAAAAGCAAAAATCACAAAAAGAACTGCGAAAATGATTGAGAAGTTCTGTTTACAATATAATTTACAAGATAAAATTATGTTTAAACACCAAAAAATGGCTTTAGGTGTTGGTGAGAAAGAAGTTGAATTCATTACTAAAAGATACAATGAATTTAAAGAAGTTTTTCCTTATTTAGAATTATGGGATAAAGAAACATTAAGAGTTTTAGAGCCTAAATTAGTTTATGCAGATAAAGCACAAACAATAGATAGACCTGAACCAATTATTGCAATGGGTGCAAAAGATCAATATACAACTGTTGATTTTGGAGCAATGACTAAAGAATTAGCAAAAGCTGGACAAGCAGCAGATAGTTCAAAAACAACTGATATTTTCTTTAATTCAGAAGTTGAAGAGATTGAAAAAGTTGGAAATAAATATAAATTAACAACTGTTAATGGAACTGTTTATACGGCTGATTTTGTTGTTGTAAATGCAGGGGCGCATTCATTATACTTAGCTCATAAAATGGGTTATGGTAAACATATGGGTTCTTTATCGATGGCTGGATCTTTCTATATTACTAATGGTGAATTCTTAAATGGTAAAGTATATATGGTGCAAAATGATAAATTACCATTTGCTGCGCTTCATGGCGATCCAGATATTTTAGAAAATGGTAAAACAAGATTTGGACCAACTGCCCTTGCTTTATTAGTTCTTGAAAGATATAAAGGTGGTAAATCAATATTCCAATGTTTAAAAACTATGAATATAGATGGAAGCATTTTAAAAATTTTCTGGGATTTATTAAAAGATTCAGAAATTAGAAACTATGTATTTAAAAACTTTTTATTTGAAGTTCCAGGAATCAACAAGGGTCTTTTTGTAAAGGATGCAAGAAAAATCGTTCCATCTTTAACAGTAGATGATTTAGAATATGCTAAAGGATTTGGTGGTGTTAGACCTCAAGTTCTTAATAAAACTGAGAAAAAATTAATGCTTGGTGAAGCATCTTTAAGTGAAGGGAAAGGAATCATATTTAATATGACTCCAAGTCCAGGTGCAACTTCTTGTTTAGGAAATGCGGAAAGAGATATTAAAGTTGTTTGTGACTATTTAAAATTAGATTTTAATGAAGCTCAATTCTTAGCTGACTTTACAGATCCAGAAATCGCGTAAAACTTACATTTATATGTATAATAAGAGATAATTCTTATTATACATATTTTCTCCTATCCTTTATATCCTATAAATTAATTTAAAGGGGTTTGTTCAATGTTTAATCACATTTTTAATGAAGATGATATGATAAAGCTTCAAACGCTTCTAAGAGCAAATAATCAAACAATAACAACTGCTGAATCATGTACCGGTGGTTTAGTAGCAAGTATGATAACAAAAATCTCAGGTTCATCCGATATATTTAATGGAAGTATAGTTACCTACTCTAATAAAATAAAAAATCAAGAATTACATGTCCAAAATGAAACTTTAGAAAAATTTGGTGCAGTTAGTATTGAAGTTGTAGATGAAATGCTAATTGGTGTATTAAAAAAATTTGATGCAAATTTTGCCATAGCAATTTCTGGAATTGCAGGACCTAATGGTGGAACAAGAAATAAACCTGTAGGTACTGTTATAATCGGAATTAGTGATGAAAATAACCATAAAATAGTGAACATCTATAATTTTAAAGGATCAAGAGAAGATATCCAAATACAAGCAGCAAAAGTTGCATTAAAAGAAATTTATAAATTTATAAAGAATTCTCTTGACAAATAAAAATATTTGCACTATAATTCCAGTCCAATTTAAGTAGAACAACTTAAAATTGTCAATGTGACCCGTTAGCTCAGCCGGTAGAGCATCTCACTTTTAATGAGGGGGCCGATGGTTCGAATCCATCACGGGTCACCATTTATTTATTGTTGCAATCTTGGCCCCTTCATCTAACGGTTAGGATCTTGGATTTTCATTCCAATCACAGGGGTTCGAATCCCCTAGGGGTCACCAAGCCAATTGCAACAAACCGGTCGATTAGCTCAGTTGGTAGAGCGCTACCCTTACAAGGTAGATGTCATAAGTTCGAGTCTTATATCGACCACCATTTTTAAAAGTTATAAAGTGCAGTAGTATTAGATTTTTAAAGATTTTTTCGTGACTTCTATTTACATCTTATAAATAGTATTTTTAAAGTGCGGTTGTAGTTTAGTTGGTTAGAATGCCTGCCTGTCACGCAGGAGGTCGAGGGTTCGAGTCCCTTCAACCGCGCCACTTTTATTGTTTATGTGACCCGTTAGCTCAGCCGGTAGAGCATCTCACTTTTAATGAGGGGGCCGATGGTTCGAATCCATCACGGGTCACCATTTATTTATTGTTGCAATCTTGGCCCCTTCATCTAACGGTTAGGATCTTGGATTTTCATTCCAATCACAGGGGTTCGAATCCCCTAGGGGTCACCAAGCCAATTGCAACAAACCGGTCGATTAGCTCAGTTGGTAGAGCGCTACCCTTACAAGGTAGATGTCATAAGTTCGAGTCTTATATCGACCACCATTTTTAAAAGTTATAAAGTGCAGTAGTATTAGATTTTTAAAGATTTTTTCGTGACTTCTATTTACATCTTATAAATAGTATTTTTAAAGTGCGGTTGTAGTTTAGTTGGTTAGAATGCCTGCCTGTCACGCAGGAGGTCGAGGGTTCGAGTCCCTTCAACCGCGCCACTTTTTATTAATCTATTAAAGATTATTCTCACATAAATCCAGATACAATAATACCTTAAATAAAAAAGGTTTTTAATGTTAAGAGCAAAAAGTTTATATCACCTTATCGTTTACAGTATTCTATTTATCATTGTTTTGGTTTCAACTTTTACTTTTATTATAATAAGTAATGCACATGAAGAACTTCAAGAAAAAAATCATACTTTAAAAACTGACTATACTAATAATCAAAAAGAATTAATAAAAAATCATGTTAACTATATTATAAATTTTATTGATTATTATAATGAAACTAACAAAAATAAAAAATCTGAAGCTCTTATACAAAAAGAAGTTCTTGAAATAATTGAAAAATTAAGAGTTAATGAAAATCCAAATGAATATATTTTTATTTATGATTTTAATGGCAACTTAGTTCAAGATGCAATAGCAAAGAAAGATAATATTGGACATAATTACTTAAATATTAAAGATATAAAAGGCAAAGAAGTTGTAAAAGAACTAATAACTACCTCAAAAAGAAATTTAGGAGGATATGTAGAATATGTTTGGTTAAAACCAGAAATATCAAAACAAACTACCAAAATTTCTTATGCTCTTTCTTATAATAAATGGAATTGGACTATTGGGAAAGGCGTTTATTTAGATGAGATTGATAAATTAATTAAAGAAAAAGAAGAAGATTATAATCAAAAAATCTCAAATTATACACTACAAATAACTTCGCTTACAATTATGTTGGTATTATATTCTATATTTATTTATAAAAATGCAACTATATTAATAGTAAATGACGTAAAAGAAATAGGTAAATATTTTAAAGAATCCCAAAAAAACAACGACCCAATTAACCAAAACCGAATTATTTTTGGAGAATTTAAAGTAATTGCAAACTATGCAACAGATGCAATGAATAATATCAAACTAAAAACAAACATGCTCGAAGATTTAAATAAAAATTTAGAAGACAAAGTTACAGAAAAGACAAAAGAGCTAACAAACCTTATTCAATCTCAGAAAAAATTTATTAAAAATTCAGTTCATGAAATAAATACTCCATTATCAATAATCCAAACAAATATTGATTTACTTAAAATGAAAATACCAAATAATAAATATATTACAAATATTGAATCTGGTTCAAAAATTATTCAGTATATTTATGATGATTTATCATATCTTGTAAAAAAAGATAGGGTTACTTATGAAAAAGAGTATTTAGATTTTTCAAAAATCTTAATTTCAAGAATAGAATTTTTTGATGAAATTGCAATTTCAAACTCTTTAAATTTTGTAACAAATATTGAAGAAGATATATATATCAAATTTAATATCACCGAACTTCAAAGAGTAATAGATAATAATTTATCAAATGCAATTAAATACTCTTTTGCAAAATCTCCTATTCTTGTAAAATTAGATTATCTAAATGATGAAGAGATTGAATTTAGTGTTTCTTCTAATTCAAAAAAAATCGAATCTAAAAATAAAATATTTGACGATTTTTATAGAGAAAATAATGCGAGGGGTGGTTTTGGTCTTGGCTTAAAAATAGTGAAAGATATTTGTGATAAAAATTTAGTTATAATCGATCTTGATTCAAATGAAAAAGAGACAAAATTTACTTATAGGTTTAAAATAAATGAAAATACTACTACTTGAAGATGAGTTAATGCTTAACAATGCGATTAGTGAATATTTAAAAAATATAGGTCATATGGTTGAGAGTTTTAGCGATGGACAAGAAGTTTTAGACAACATAAATAATACCTATGATTTATTAATTCTTGATATAAATGTTCCTACAAAAGACGGTTTTGAGATTTTAAGTGAGTTAAATAGTAAAAAAATTTATATTCCAACTATCTTTATTTCTGCGTTAATTGACATAGAAGACATTAGTAAAGCATATAGTCTTGGATGTCGAGAATATATCAAAAAACCTTTTCATTTAGGTGAATTGGGCATAAAAATAAATCAAATTTTAAAAAAAGAACAAAATAATACTACTCATATTAAATTCTCTGAAAACTACTCATATTCAAAAGATAAACAAACTTTATATTTTAATGGAGAACCGCAAAGTCTAACTAAAAAACAGTTAGAAATTGTTCATATTCTTGCACTAAATATAAATATGATAGTTGATTTCGAAAGATTTAGAATTGACATTTGGGATGGTGAGGATATTGATAATCCTACTATTAGAGCAGAAATATCAAGGCTAAAAAAAGCATTAAAAGAAGATTTTATCAAAAATATAAGAGGTCTTGGATATAAAATAGACAGATATTACTCTGCTTAAACTTTATAAATAATAACCATATTAAATAAGCTTTCAAAAAAAGCTAAATGCTACCCTTTTGCTACATACTCCTACTATAATTGCTAATTAAATTGTCTTTCAATTCTGTTTTAAATTTATAAGGAGAGTAAAATGAACCCAGAAAAAGCACAAGCATACTGGAAAGAAAACATCTCTATGATTATTAAACTTCTAATAGTTTGGTTTGTATTTTCTTTTGGTTGTGGAATTTTATTCATCAATGAACTTAATACAATAGAAATTAGTGGTGTAAAATTAGGTTATTGGTTTGCACAACAAGGTGCAATATATGTATTTGTTATCTTAATTTTTGTTTATGTAAAAGTAATGACAAGAATAGATGAAAAATATGGTGTAAATGAATAAGGAATTGCTATGGCCTTACAAACATTAATTTATCTATTTGTAGGTATCTCTTTTGCAATATATATTGGTATTGCACTTTGGGCAAAAGCTGATTCAACAAAGGAATTTTATGTTGCAGGGGGAGGAGTTCATCCTATTGCAAATGGAATGGCAACTGCCGCTGATTGGATGTCTGCTGCTTCATTTATCTCTTTAGCTGGTATTATTTCTTTTCAAGGTTCTGATGGTGGAGCGTATTTAATGGGATGGACAGGTGGATATGTTCTACTTGCGATGTTATTAGCTCCCTATTTAAGAAAATTTGGTAAATTTACTGTTCCAGATTTTGTAGGAGATAGATATTATTCTGATGTAGCAAGATTAGTAGCAATTATTGCAGTTATTTTTATCTCATTTACTTATGTGGCTGGACAAATGAGAGGTGTCGGAATTGTATTTTCTAGATTTTTACAAGTTGATATAAATGCGGGTGTTCTTATTGGTATGGCAATTGTATTTTTTTATTCAGTTCTTGGTGGAATGAAAGGAATTACATATACTCAAGTTGCACAATATGTAGTTATGATTTTTGCATACATGGTACCTGCAATTTTTTTATCATTGCAAGTAACTAATACTTTTTTACCTCAATTAGGTATTTTTTCACAAACAACTTTTGCATTTAATACAGGTGTTCAAGTAATCCCTGAGGGGACTTATTTATTACATGCCCTTGATCAGTCATTGTTAGATTTAGGATTTAAATCATATACAGAACCTGGTAATTTATGGAATATGTTTATGCTAACAACTGCTTTAATGTTAGGGACAGCTGGTTTACCACATGTTATTGTAAGATTTTTCACAGTACCAACTGTTAAAGATGCAAGAATTTCTGCTGGTTGGGCATTAGTATTTATTGCAATTATGTATACAACTATCTCTTCTGTTGCATCATTTTCTAGAATAAATTTAATAAAAAATGTTCAAAATGTTGAATATGAGTCATTTGTTAATGGAGAATCTAAAAACATTGATGGTTCTATAAATAATGGGAAATGGTTTCAAACTTGGGAAAATGCTAATTTAATAGCATGGAATGATAGAAATGGTGATGGCAAAATTCAATATGCATCAGGAGTTGCTTTTGATGCAAAAGGTGGGAAACCAACTTTTGATGAAATGAATAGAACAAAAGATGGACATAAATTGACTACTAATCCTAAAGGGACACCTGATGACTATGAACTTAGAAAAGGGAATGGAGTAGTTAACGAATTATATGTTGATGAAGATATTATGGTTCTAGCAAATCCAGAAATTGCAAATTTGCCAAATTGGGTTATAGCATTCATAGCAGCTGGAGCTTTAGCAGCAGCATTATCAACAGCAGCTGGTTTATTATTAGTAATTGCTTCATCAATTTCACATGATTTAATGGGACAAATTATATATAAAGATAAAGAAACTGGAAGATCAACTTTAAATGAAAAAACAGAATTAATTTGGGCTAGAATATCTGCTATTGTTGCTGTTTTAATTGCAGGATATTTAGGTATAAATCCTCCTGCTTTTGTTGCACAAGTTGTTGCTTTTGCCTTTGGTCTAGCTGCTGCTGCATTTTTTCCTACAATTATTCTTGGAATATTTGATAAAAGAATGAATAAAGAAGGTGCAATTACTGGAATTATCGTTGGTTTAACTTTTACTTTTACATATATAGTTTATTTTGTATTCTTAGATGGTGATCCAAAAGATTATTTATTAGGGATTAATCCAACAGGAATTGGTGCACTTGGCGCTTTATTGCATTTTATCGTAGCATTCATTGTATCAAGAATGACTCCACCTCCTCCTGAACATATTCAAGAACTTGTTGAAAGAATAAGAATTCCTTCTGGAGCAGGCGAAGCTTTAGAACATTAAAAAAATCACTAAAAGGTATACCTTTGGGTATACTTTTATTACTTCCATAAAATATTAGGTAAATACATGAGTATCAAAGACCAAAAAACCTTTCTTTCAAATATTCACCCTTTTCAAGTTTTAACATCTGAACAAATGGAAATATGTATAAAACACATGGATATTGCATATTATCCTAAAGATTCAGTACTAATAAATCCTGAACAAATTCCTAATTATTTTTTTATAGTTATTAAAGGCTCGGTGTATGAATATTCAGTAGAAAATATTGTTGTTATGGATTATCATCATCAAGATTCATTTGATTCTAACTCTTTAATATATGGAAAATGTAATAATACTTTTAAAGTATATGAAGATTTAATCTGTTACGAGTTAGAAAAAAACACTTTTTTAAAATTAATTGAATTAAATCAACAATTTAAAGATTATTTTTTAAAAGATTTAGTAAATAAAATTCAAACTTTAAAAAATAAAGAATATACCTCTGAACTTTCATCTTTTATGATTGCAAAAGTTGAAGATACACTTATACATGAGGCCTGTATTATAGATGAAGATACAAAATTAATAGATGCTATTCAAAAATCAATGGAATATAAAACTTCAAGTATTATTGTCAAAAGAAAAACTGGTGAATATGGAATTATTACGGATTCATTACTTAAAACAAAAGTATTACTAGAAGGTAGAGATTTAAGTATTCCTGTAAAAAATATTGCAATATTTCCTCTTTTAACCGTTAATAATGATGATTATTTATTTGAAGCATTAACAGTATTAATTAAAAAGAATATAAAAAGAGTTGGTGTTACAAATAACAAAGATGAAATGATAGGTATTTTAGAACAAATTGATGTTCTTTCACATTTTGCAAACCATACTTATGTTGTTGATTCAAAAATCAAAAAAGCAAAAAATTTGGAAGATTTAAAAGATTCTAGTAAAGATTTGATAAATATTATAAGTAGCCTTCACGCTAAAGGCGTAAAAGTAAATCATATATCAAATTTGATTGGTCAATTAAATACAAAAGTTTATCAAAAACTTTATGAATTAATTTTACCAAAAGAACTAAGGAATAACGCTTGTTTTATAGTTATGGGAAGTGAAGGAAGAAATGAACAAATCATAAAAACTGACCAAGATAATGCTCTTGTAATTAAAGATGGAATTGAAGTTGAGCAATATAAATTTTATATGAATGAAATTACAAAAAATTTAATTGATTTTGGTTATCCAATCTGTGAAGGAAATATTATGGTTTCAAATCCATTTTGGTGCAAAACTGTAAATGAATATAAAAATGAAACTGCAAGATGGATAGAAGCTCCAGGAATTCAAAATTATATGGATTTAGCAATCTTTTTTGATTCATTTGCTGTTGCTGGGAATAAAGAATTATTAATTAATTTAAAAGATAATTTGTTTAATAAACTGCATGATAAAGATGTATTTATGGCATATTTTGCAAAGGCAACATTAGCATTTGATACGCCAAATACGGTTACAAATATTATGACAAAATCACATATCATTGACATAAAAAAAACAGCTGTTTTTCCAATAGTTCAAGGTATTAGAAGTTTAGCTTTAAAAGAAAAGATTAGAGAAACTACAACTATTAAAAGAATAAAAATTCTTGAAAATAGAAAAGTTTTAGAAAAAGATAAAGCTGCTGAATTATTAGAAGCTTTTGATTTTGTAAATACAATAAGATTAAAATCACAACTTTTTGATATTCAACATGGGAAAAAAATTACTAATGAAATTGATACACATACTTTAGGAAAAATAGAAAGGGATTTACTAAAAGACTCGTTTAAAATCATAAATGAATTTAAAAGATTTATCTCCTATACTTTTAGAATAGATAGAATTTCATGATATTTAATAATTTATTTAAAAATTGGAATAAAAAAAAACTAAAAGATGCTAAATTTAATTTTTTATTTGAAGCCCCTATTCTTGATGAATATGTATGTTTAGATTGTGAAACAAGTGGATTAAACCCAAAAAAAGATGAAATTCTTTCAATTGGAGCAGTTCATATAAAAGAAAATAAGATTCTAATGAGAAAAACATTTAATATTTTTTTAAAACCATCAAAAAATATAAATCCTGAATCAATTAAAATTCATCATATTAGACCAATAGATTTAGAAAACGGTATGAATCCCAAAGAAGCTATTTATGAACTTTTAGAATTTATTGGTTCAAGACCAATTGTAGGATATTACATAAAATTTGATGCAGCAATTATTTCTAGATATACAAAAGAGTTTATTGGTATAAAACTTCCAAATGAAACAATTGAAGTATCTTCGATGTATTACAAAACTAGAAAAAAATCAAGTGATTATCAATTTATAGACTTAAGATTTGATACTATTTTGAAAAATCTTGATATTCCATCATTAGGTAAACATGATGCTTTAAATGATGCAATAATGACATCTATGATGTTTTTAAAACTTAAAAACTTAACACCTGCAAAAACTACATTTCATACAAATTAAGAAAATCTCGAAGTCATATTTTTGACATCAAACCTATAAATTTATTTAAAACAAACCCCTAAATATCTCATTTTTTAGCATTTTATTAGAATATTTGACAAATATTTTCAAATGCTATGTTATTGCAACTTTAATAGTTTAAGATTCCATAGTACGTTTAGTTACAATCTAATTTTAGGGAGAGAATATGGAATCAGAATTAGTAAAAAAAATTAAATCTAATCCAAAATATAATGAGTTAGTTACAAAAAGAAATTCGTTTTCTTTAAAGCTTTCATTATTTGTTTTAGCTATGTTTTATGGTTATATCTTAGTTATCGCTTTTGATAAAGAGCTTTTAGCTACAAAAATTGGTGACGGTGTTATGACTTATGCATTTCCAGTAGGGGCTGCAATCATTATTATAAGTTTCATTACAACATTAATTTATGTTAATAGAGCAAATAATGAATTTGAAGATTTAACAAATGATATAAAAAAACAAGCACTAGGAGATAAATAATGTTAAAAATATTCGCAATCTTAACACTATTAGCTGCTGGACTTTTTGCAGCTGGTGATTCACTAGGGGATATGGGTAAATCAGACTTAAATATTCCTGCAATTATTATGTTCTTTATATTTATAGCAGGAACATTAGGTATTACAAAATGGGCTGCTAGTAAAACAAAATCTGCTTCAGATTTCTATACAGCAGGTGGAGGAATCACAGGATTCCAAAATGGTATGGCAATTGCTGGGGATTATATGTCAGCAGCGTCTTTCCTTGGTATTTCTGGAATGATTTATTTAAGTGGATATGATGGTTTAATTTATGCTGTTGGATTCCTTGTTGGTTGGCCTGTAATTTTATTCTTAATGGCTGAAAAATTAAGAAATTTAGGTAAATTTACATTTACAGATATTGCTGCATATAGACTAGACCAGACTAAAATCAGAATTTTAGCTGCTTTTGGTTCTTTATCAGTTGTAACTTTATATTTAATTGCTCAAATGGTTGGAGCTGGAAAATTAATTCAAATCTTATTTGGTATGGATTATGAATACGCAGTTATCCTTGTTGGTATTATGATGATTATTTATGTAACTTTTGGTGGTATGCTTGCAACTACTTGGGTACAAATCATTAAAGCTGCATTATTACTTTCAGGTGTTACTTTCATGGGATTCATGGTAATGGCACATTATGGTTTCTCTTTTGGAGAACTAGCTACTCAAGCTGTTGCAGTGCATAGTAAAGGTCAAGCTATTATGGCTCCAGGTGCATTTATTTCAGATCCGGTTTCTGCTATTTCTTTAGGTTTAGCATTAATGTTAGGAACTGCTGGTTTACCACATATCTTAATGAGATTCTTTACTGTTGGAAATGCAAAAGAAGCTAGAAAATCTGTTGTTTATGCAACTGGGTTTATTGGTTACTTCTACTTAATTATTGCTGTTATTGGTTTAGGTGCAATCGTGTTCTTACAAGGGCCAGATGCTGCACAATACTTCAAAGATGGTAAATTAATCGGTGGTGGAAATATGGCTGCTATTCACTTATCACATGTTGTTGGTGGAGATATTTTCTTAGGATTTATTTCAGCTGTTGCATTTGCTACTATCTTAGCAGTTGTTTCTGGATTAACACTTGCAGGTGCATCTTCAATATCTCATGATATTTATGCAATTGTTATGAAAAAAGGTAAAGCAACTGAAGAAGCTGAAATTAAAGTTTCAAAAAGATCAGTTATTATTATTGGTATTGTTGGAGTTATTTTAGGTATTGCTTTTGAAAACCAAAATATTGCATTCATGGTTGGTCTTGCATTTGCTATTGCTGCATCTGCTAACTTCCCAATTTTATTCCTTTCAATTTATTGGTCTAAATTAACAACTAGAGGTGCATTTATCGGTGGATTTATGGGTCTTATTACTGCTGTTGTACTTGTAATATTAAGTCCAACTGTATGGGTTGAAATTATGGGTAATGCAAAAGCAATTTTCCCTTATAAACACCCTGCATTATTCTCTATAAGTGTTGCATTTATTGGAATTTGGTTCTTCTCGATTACTGATAAATCAGAAAGTGCTAAAAAAGAAATTGAGTCTTATGAATCTCAAAATGTTAGAGCTGAAACTGGTATCGGTGCTGACGGAGCTGTTTCTCATTAACTTTCTTACTAAAGAGATTTTTCTCTTTAGTAATTTAAAAAAATAATCTTAGAAGTCTTTCTTTAAATCTTAAAAAAATCTTAAAAACTATAATTAAATTTAAGAATTTATACTTATATTTTATGTTACAAATCTACTAATTATCATTAATTCTTATATAAAAAAATTAAAAAAATATTTTAAATTTTTATTTATGTGTATAATAAAAAACATTTTTTTCATTTGCTACTTTAATGCTACAATTAATTTAGTCATATGAAAAACTGTTAAGTTATAAGTATAACATCTAAAAAATGTTGTATTAAAAAGGAAGCATAATGAATGACGAATTAGTTGAGCGAATCGAATCTAATCCAAAGTATAAAGAACTAGTTTCTAAAAGAAATGGCTTAGGTATTAAATTAGGTATTTTTGTAATAGTAATGTTTTATGCATATATCTTAGTTATTGCATTTAACAAAGAACTTTTAGCTGCAAAAATCGGTGTGGGGGTTACTACAATAGCATTTCCTATTGCATTAGCAATTTTAGTACTTAGTTTTATCACAACTCTTATTTATGTAAGAAAAGCAAATGGTGAATTTGAAGATTTAACTAACGAAATAAAAAAAGATGTAAAGGGGCTAATCTAATGTTAAAAATTTTAGCGTTAATTTCAATCATTGCATTAAGTGCATTTGCTGCTGGTGATGCAACTTTTGAAGCAACAAAAAGAGATTTAAATATTCCTGCGATTATTATGTTTTTTGTTTTTATCCTTGGAACTTTAGGTATTACTTACTGGGCTGCTAAAAAAACAAAATCTGCAAGTGATTTTTATACAGCAGGTGGAGGAATTACAGGTTTCCAAAATGGTTTAGCAATTGCTGGAGATTATATGTCTGCTGCTGCATTCCTTGGAGTATCTGGACTTATTTATATGAAAGGTTATGATGGAGTTATTTATGCGGTTTCATTTTTAGTTGGATGGCCTGTAATTTTATTCTTTATGGCTGAAAAATTAAGAAACTTAGGTAAATTTACTTTTGCAGATATTGCTGCGTATAGATTAGGACAAAAAGAGATTAGAACTTTAGCTGCGTTTGGTTCTATTTCAGTTGTTATTTTATATCTTATTGCACAAATGGTTGGAGCTGGAAAATTAATTCAAGTACTTTTTGGTATGGATTATGAATATGCTGTTATCATGGTTGGTGCGTTAATGATTATTTATGTTACTTTTGGTGGTATGTTAGCTACTACTTGGGTACAAATTATAAAAGCTTGTTTATTATTAACAGGTGTTTCTTTTATGGCTGTTATGGTTTTATACCATTTTAATTTTTCTTTTGAGTCATTAGCTGCTAAAGCTGTTGAAAATCATAAATCAGGTGAAGCAATTTTAAGTCCAGGTGGATTTATTACAGACCCAATTTCTGCAATATCTTTAGGTATGGCTTTAATGCTTGGAACTGCTGGTTTACCACATGTTTTAATGAGATTCTTTACAGTTGGAAATGCAAAAGAAGCTAGAAAATCTGTTGTTTATGCTACTGGTTTTGTTGCATATTTTTGGGTAATTATTACTATTGTTGGATTTGGTGCAATTGCATTCTTAAATTCTGCAGATGGTGCTCAATATTTTGTAGATGGTAAATTATTTGGTGGAAGTAATATGGCTTCTGTTCACTTATCACATATGTTAGGTGGAAATGCATTTTTAGGATTTATTTCAGCTGTTGCTTTTGCTACAATCTTAGCGGTTGTTTCAGGATTAACTCTTGCTGGAGCATCTGCAATTTCACATGATATTTATGCAAATGTAATTAATCCAAATGCATCAGATGAAAAAGTTGTTAAAATTTCTAAAATTACTGTAATTATTATTGGTATTATTGGAGTTGTATTAGGTATTGCTTTTGAATCACAAAATATAGCTTATATGGTTGGTTTAGCATTTGGAATTGCTGCAAGTGCAAACTTCCCTATTTTATTCCTTTCTATTTACTGGAGTGGACTAACAACAAGAGGTGCGTTTATTGGTGGATTCATGGGATTACTTTCAGCAGTTGCCCTTGTAATTTTAGGACCAAATGTTTGGGTTGAAATATTAAAAAATGAAAAAGCAATTTTTCCTTATGCCCACCCTGCACTATTTTCAGTGACTATTGCATTTGTTTCTATTTGGTTCTTCTCAAAACTTGATAACTCTCCAAGAGCTAAAAGAGAAAAAGAATTATTTAGAGGTCAAAATGTTAGAGCGAATACTGGTATTGGTGCAGCTGGAGCTGTTTCTCATTAGTTATAATATTTATCAAAGGAAAATTCCTTTGATAAATACAACAAATCTTTCTTTTTCTTTGTATTTTTATACAAGGTAATAATTTCCTTATCCATTTTTAGCTAAAATATACTCACAAAACCATTAAAAAGGGAAGCTATGAGTATACTAGAACAAGAATCTTTCATATCATCAATTCATCCATTTGAAAGTCTTACAATAAATCAATTAGAATTATTTGTTGAAAATATTGACATTGTTTATTTCAAAGAAAATGAGATAGTACAAAAACAAAATTGTGAACCTACTCATTTATATTTTATATTAAAAGGTTTAATACAAGAAAAACAAGAAGATGAAGTACTAAGTTTATATTCAAAAAATGAAATTTTTGATTCTATTTCATTAATTGAAAATTACTCTAAAAATACCTTTATAACGGTAGAAGAAACTATTTGTTACACATTACCAAGGGATATTTTTATAAAAACCTTACATGAAAATTCTACATTAAAAAACTATTTTTTCCAATCTATCTCAGAAAAAATAAGTAATAATATTAACTATGAAAATAATAAAGAGATGGCTAATATTATGATTGCAAAAATAAAAGATGCAAAAATTCATAAAGCCGTAATTATTGATACAGAGAAAACAATATTTGAAGCAGCCTCAATTATAAAAAAAGAGAAAGTACCTACTCTTTTATTAAGGGATGAAAAAGGTGAAATGTATATTGTAACTGATTCTGATTTTAGACAAAAAGTAATATTAAATAGAATGGATTTTGATGATAAAGTTATAAAAATAGCATCAAAAGGTTTAATTTATGTAAATGAAGATGATTTTTTATTCAATGCTCAACTAACAATGGCAAAACATGGGCTTAAAAGAGTAGTTGTACAAAATGATAAAAAAGAAATTGTTGGAATATTAGATCAAATTTCATTATCATCATTTTTTGCAACAAATACTTTTTCTGTATCAAATCAAATTGTAAAAGCAGAAACACTTGAAGAATTAAAAGAAGCATCTTTATCATTTATAAAAATAATAAAATCATTAAATGCAAAAGGTGTAAAAATCGAATTTATTTCCAAACTAATTAATCAATTAAATAAAAAATTATTAGATAAATTATATGTAATGTTAGCACCAGAAGAACTTTTAGGAAAATCTTCTTTAGTTGTTATGGGAAGTGAAGGAAGAGGTGAACAAATCTTAAAAACAGACCAAGACAATGCACTAATCTTAGAGAATGACTGTACGATTAGTGGTGAAAAACTTCAAGAATTTACGACTAAATTTACTGAGACACTAGTTGATTTTGGTTTTCCAAGATGTGAAGGTAATATCATGGTTTCAAATCCATATTGGTGCAGAAGAGAATCTGATTTTAAAGATTTAATTTTTGAATGGGTAACTCAGCCTTCACCTGATAATTTTATGAATATTGCAATTTTTTATGATGCCGTTAGTGTTTCAGGAGATAGAGCATTAATTCTTAGATTAAAAGAATATTTATTTAAAATTATTGATAATTCTCAACAATTTAATTCTCACTTTGCAAAAATAATATCAAGTTTTGATGTTCCTTTAGGATTTTTTGATGGATTTGTTTTCAACAGTAAAGATAACAAACATAAAAATGAATTAAATATTAAAAAAGGTGGTATTTTCATAATTGTTCAAGGAATAAGATCACTTAGTTTGGAACATAAACTATATAATACAAGTACTGCAAAAAGAATAAAAAGATTAAGTGAACTAGGTGTAATTGAA
>JAQVLW010000002.1:27497-34665 GCA_028703945.1 Aliarcobacter sp.
AAACAAAGGAAATATATATGTTAGTATTTGTATTAAACGCTGGTTCATCTTCTTTAAAATATCAATTAATAAACGCAAAAACAGCTGAATTAAAAGCTAGTGGATTAGTTGAGAGAATTGGTATTGATGGAATTTTAAAACATGAAGTTGGGGAAAATAAGAAATTAACTTTTGAATTACCAATTCCAACACATAAAGAAGCTATTGAGCTTGTTTTAAGAATTTTAACAAATGATGAAACAAAAGTAATAAACTCAATCAAAGAGATTCAAGCAATTGGTCATAGAGTTGTGCATGGTGGAGAATTTTTCAAAGAATCAACAATAGTTACAAAAGATGTAATTGAAAAAATCGAACAATTAATTCCTCTTGCTCCATTACATAATCCTGCAAATATTATGGGAATAAAAATTTGTCAAGAATTAATGCCAAATGTTCCAAATGTTACTGTATTTGATACTGCATTTCATCAAACTATGACTAAAGAAAACTTTTTATATGCTGTTCCTTATGCTGATTATACAGAACATCATTTAAGAAAATATGGTTTCCATGGAACAAGTCATTACTATGTATCTAATGAAACAGTTAAAATTTTAAACAAAAAAGATTCTAAAATTATCGTATGTCATCTAGGAAATGGTTCATCTGTTTGTGCAGTAAGAGATGGAAAATCAATTAGTACATCAATGGGATTAACTCCACTTGAAGGCTTAATCATGGGGACAAGATGTGGAGACATTGATGCAGGTGTTATTCCTTATTTAATGGAAAAAAAGAATTTAACTTCAAATCAAATTCTTGATTATTTAAATAAAAAGTCTGGAATTTTAGGAATTTCAGGAATTAGTTCGGATTTAAGAGAAGTAATAAAAGCTTCAAAAGATGGAGATATTAGATCTAAAATTACTATTGAAATGTTATGTAATAGAATTAAAAAATATTTATGTTCTTATGCTGGATTAATGGGTGGTGTTGATGCTATTTGTTTTACAGCTGGTATTGGAGAAAATTCAGACCTAATTAGAGAAAAAGTTTGCCATGGTTTAGAGTTTATGGGAATCGAACTTGATACTGAAAAAAATAGAGTTAGAGAATTAGGAAATAGAGAAATTAATAAAAAAGATTCAAGAACAAAAATCTATATTATTCCAACAAATGAAGAATTAGTAATTGCAAAAGATACTTATAATCTTGTAAAATCTAAATAATTTGTTACAAATTAGGAAATATTAAAAAGTTGTAAGCCATGTACAAATTTTGTACATGGCTTATACAATTATCTCCTTTTAAATCTATCCTTTCCCCCAATATATTACAATTTTGCACAAATTCATTTTTTTTTCATAATTATGTATTTATTATGTACTTTTTCTGAAATATCCTATAAAATTTTACTTAGTAAGATTATAAAACATTGCTATGTTAATGCTATGTTTCTAAATTATAATCTTTCAAGAAAGTTTAAATTAGAAAGGATTACTAAAGATGGGTTTAATTGAAAGCATTAAAGAAAAAGCAAAATTAAAATTAAGAACAATCGTTCTTCCAGAGCCTGAAGATGAAAGAGTTTTAAAAGCTGCTCAACAAGTTTTAGAAGAGAAGACTGCAAAAATTGTTTTAATTGGTAATGTTGATACTATCAAAGCTGATGCAGCTAAATGTGGAGCTAATATTGAAGGAGCAACTATAATTGATCCTAAAAACTTTGATAATATTGATAAATATATTAATGAATTAGTTGAATTAAGAAAAGCAAAAAATCTTTCAAAAGATGAAGCTACTGAAATTATGACAACTGAACCTAGATTTTTTGGTTGTATGATGGTAAGACTTGGTGATGCTGATGGTTTAGTTGCAGGTTCAAACTCTCCAACTGCTGATGTTTTAAAAGCTGCTATTCAAGTTATTAAAACAGCTCCTGGAATCAACACTGTTTCTTCAACATTTATTATGGAAACTGCTGATGGTAAATTTGGTGATAATGGTTTAATTTTATTTGCTGATTGTGCTGTTATTCCTGAGCCAAATGCAGAACAATTAGCTGATATAGCATGTGCAACAGCTGCAACAGCTGCTTCTGTTGTTGGACTTGAGCCAAGAGTTGCTATGTTATCTTTTTCAACAAAAGGAAGTGCAAAACATCCATTAGTTGATAAAGTTCAATATGCTTGTGAAATTTTAGAAGATAGAAATGTTAATTTCTCTTTTGATGGTGAATTACAAGCAGATGCTGCTATTGTTGAAGCTATTGGAGCAAAAAAAGCACCAGGTTCTAAAGTTGCAGGACGAGCTAATGTTTTAGTATTCCCTGATTTACAATCTGGAAATATTGGTTATAAACTTGTTCAAAGATTCGCAGGTGCAGAAGCTCATGGACCAATCGTTCAAGGATTAAACCAACCTGTTAATGATTTATCAAGAGGTTGTTCAGTAGAAGACATCGCAAACTTAGTTGCAATTACAGCAACTCAAATCAAATAATTTAAACACAAGAAAAAAGGAAATATCATATGTTAGTATTTATTTTAAATGCAGGAAGTTCATCTTTAAAGTATCAATTAATGAATCCAGTTTCAAAAGAAGTTTTAGCTACAGGTCTTTGTGAAAGAATTGGACTTGATGGAATTTTAAAACATGAGTTTGGTGAAGGTCAAAAGTTAACTTTAGAAGTTCCAATGCCAACACATAAAGAAGCAATTGAATTAGTATTAAAAACTTTAGTTGAAAGTGAAGGAAAAGTTATCAATTCTATTGATGATATTGATGCAATTGGACATAGAGCTGTTCATGGGGGAGAAGAATTTGCATCTTCTGTTATGGTAACTCCTAAAGTTATTGAAACAATGAAAAAATTAATTCCTCTTGCACCTTTACATAACCCTGCAAATATTATGGGAATGGAAATTTGCCAAGATTTAATGCCAGGGAAACCAAATGTAGCTGTTTTTGACACTGCTTTTCACCAAACTATGCCTGATTATGCGTATATGTATGCATTACCTTATGAACAATATACTAAACATGGTATTAGAAAATATGGATTTCATGGAACATCTCATTACTTCGTTTCAAATGAAGCAAAAGGAATGTTAGATAAAAAACACAATACTAGAGTTATAGTTTGTCACTTAGGAAATGGTTCTTCTGTAAGTGCTGTATTAAATGGTAAATGTATTGATACTTCTATGGGTCTTACTCCTGTTCAAGGTTTAATGATGGGAACAAGAGCTGGAGATGTTGGAGCTGGAGCTATTTCTTACATGATGAGCCAAGAAAATCTTACAATTGATCAAGCATTAGATGTTATGAATAAAAAATCTGGTATTTTAGGAATTTCTGGTAAATCATCTGATTTAAGAGAAGTTTTACAAGGCATGCAAGATGGTGATGATAGATGTAGATTAGCTGTTCAAATGGTTGCATATAATATCAAAAAATATGTTGGTGCTTATGTTGCTGCACTTGACGGTGTTGATGCTTTATGTTTCACAGGTGGAATTGGTGAGAATTCATCATTAATTAGAGAAATTGTTTGTGCTGGTCTTGATGGTATGGGATTAATTATAGATCCAACTAAAAATAATAAAAGAAGTTCAAAAGCTAGAGATATTGCGACAAATAGTTCAGCTGCTAGAATCTTTGTTATTCCTACAAATGAAGAATTTGTAATTGCTAATGATACATATAAAATTGTATCTGAATCAAAATAATCTCTTTTCTTTAAAAATAAAAAAGGTAGAAGTTTAAAACTTCTACCTTTTTTTATCTCATTTTAAAACTCAAAGATATTAATAAAATCAATAAGCTTTTAATCCACTTACAAAATTCATACTAATATTTGTTACTGCTTCACTAATTAATTTATTCATAAATTTTTCAAACTTATCTTCTTTTTTCCATACTGGATTTTCTACTTTTGATAAGCTAATTAAACTATTCTGTGCATAAGAAAGAGTTGCAACTTCATCTACTAAACCAACATCTTTTGCTTGTTTTGAAGTAAATATTTTTGCATCTGCAAATAAATTATGATTTTTTACATCAAGATTTCTAGCACTTGCAACATCTGAAATAAACATATTATAAGTATCATCAATTACACTTTGAAGTTGTTTTTCTTCATAATCAAACCATTTTCTAGTTGGTGTTCCTGATTCTTTGTACTTCCCAGCTTTTACAGTTTGTGTTGAAACTCCAATTTTTTGCATTAATTCTTCAGCATTTACACCTTGCATAATAACCCCAATAGAGCCTACCATACTTCCAGGATTTGCAATAATTTTATTTGCCCAAATAGAAGCATAATAACTTCCACTTGCAATCACACCACTTGCATACACAACAACTGGTTTTATATCTTTTAACTCTTTTATAGCATAAGCTAATTCAACAGAAGGAGCAACCGCGCCACCTGGAGAATTTACAACAAATAAAATACCTTTTATATTTTTATCTTCTTTTGCTTTTTGAATATCCTCTAATGTTTTTGAAACATCCATTATTGGACCTGATAATTCTATTTTTTGCAGATTTGCATGAATATTACTATCAACTAAATTTTCATCTGATGGAACAATTATAAAATACATAATTGTTAAAAAAACTATTGTTTTAAAATATTTAGTAATAAAATCCAAAATAGCTGTTATTGGTGAAAAAATCATTTTAAAAAAATTAAACAAACTCTCCTCCTATTATTGTTTTATCTACAAATTTTGTATGCAAAATAATTTGCATAGGTAAATCTTCCATATCTTCCACTTCATCTGGTAAAGAAAAAGTTATCATATCAGCATCAAACTCTTTTTGAAGAGTTCCTTTGTTTAATCCTAATGCCCTAGCCCCATTTAATGTTGCTGCTTTTAATAAAATATTTGAAAAATCAATCACATTTTTTTCATAATGAACCATCAAAGCATTTCTTAACTCATCAAACATTGATAAAGAATTATTTGAGCTAAGTCCATCTGTTCCAATTGTAAAAGGAATATCTTCTAGTTTTGATAAATCTAATTTACTATTATTTAAAATTCTATTAGAAGTTACACAATGATTTATACTAGCTCCTAAATTTCTAATTTTTTCTAAATCAGCCTCACTTGCTTCTACACAATGAGTAAAAGATAAATTTTTTATATTTGAAAATAAATTTAAAAATTCCATAGGTGTAGAAACAGCTTTTTCTTGTCCTAAAAAGTTTTTGAAAAAATCCAAAAATGAACCCTCATCTTTATGAAGCCAAGCAAACTCTTCTGGTGATTCTAAAAAATGTGAACTAACAGCTAAATTTTCAGCTCTTGCTAAATTCAAAGTTTCTCTAACTAAAAAAGGATGAACTGAATATGGTGAATGAATAGCAATTGCTGGAATAAAATTCTTAGATTTTAATTTTTTTGCACTATTTAATCTATTCCTAAAATCAGCAAATAAAGTATCAACCATATCACCTTTTGAACCGATTACTTCACAAAAAAATACTGTATTAATTGGACTTTTTACACAAGCTTCTAAATCAAAAGAATATGAAGAAATTGCTCCAATTGTAGTAGTTCCTGTTTTTTTCATCCTATCAAGTTTTGTAAAAATTAGTTTTTTATCAGCTTTATTTATTAAATCATCTCTACTTTTAATTACAGAATTTAACCATGACATAAAATTTCCATATTTTAAAGTAGTTGTATTTGAACTAAATTCTAAATGTACATGGGAATTTATAAGACCTGGCATTAAAACTGAATTTTTTTCAAGTTTTAGGATTTCTATATTTGGATATTTTTTTTCTATATTAAGTAGTGTGTCAATTTCAACTATTTTATCATCAAAAACAACTGCACCATTTTTTATGATACTGTTGTTTTCATCACAAGTTACTACCCAATTTGCACTTATTATCTTCATCAATAATTATTATGCATTATCTTGTTGTGCTTGAGTAACTGCTTTAATTTCACTAATTATTTGCATTAAAGCAATTAATCCCATATGATAACCAAAAGGTCCAAATCCTGAAATAACACCTGTACTTGCACCGGCTGTTATTGATTTTTGTCTAAACTCTTCTCTTTTATAAATGTTTGAAATATGTACCTCAACAACTGGCATTGCAACTGCACTTAAAGCATCTTTAATAGCTATAGATGTGTGAGAATAAGCAGCTGGATTTATCATAATTCCATCAACAGTTCCTAAACATTCTTGAATTCTATCAATAATTTCACCCTCAAGATTTGATTGAAAAAATTCAATTTCAACTCCATTTTGTCCTGCAGCTGTTTTTAATTGGTCATGAATTTGTTCCAATCCCATTGAACCATAAATGTGTTGTTCTCTAATTCCTAACATATTTAGGTTTGGACCTTGAATTACGGCAATTTTCATATTATATTCCTTTTATAAATTTTAGGTAAGATTATAATAAAATTTATGTTAAACAATACCAAATTAAAGGCTTTTTATGAAAAACTTTATTCTTCAAAATGAAAATGCAATCTATTTTGAATGCAAATTTTCATGTGATAATGTAATCTTCTTAAATCTTAATGATGAAAAATATTTTATAACAGATGCAAGATATGTTACAGAGGCTAAAGAATATGCAAAAAATTGTCAAGTTATAGAATCATCAAATCTACTAGAAACAACTAAAGAAATTTTAAAAAAAAATAAAATAAAAAAACTTATATTTGATCCAAATGATTTCACATATGCCACATATATAAAATTAAGTGAACATCTAAAAACTCAATTTATTGAAAAAGCAAATTTTTCGAAACTAAAAAGAATCATTAAATCAGACAAAGAAATAATTCTTCTAAAAAAAGCGGCAATGGCTGGACGAGAAGGATTTAAAGAATTAGCAAAATTTATTAGAAAAAATGGCTTTAATCAAAACGAACAATTTTTATATTTCAAAGCTTTTGAAAAAATGAGTCAAAGTGGAAAACTTGATATTAGTTTTGAACCAATTGTTGCAATAAATGAAAATGCAGCAAAACCTCATGCACTTCCTACGACTAAAAAATTAAAACTTAATGATTTAATTCTTGTTGATGCTGGAATAAAATATAAAAGATATTGTTCTGATAGAACCTGTACAAGTGTTGTTGATTTTGAAAAATTCTCTTTTAAAAGAGAGCAAAAATTCAAAAATGAAAAACATCAAAAA
>JAQVLW010000002.1:34765-43783 GCA_028703945.1 Aliarcobacter sp.
GGAATTGGGGGAAATATTGGAAATACAAAAAATTTATTTGATAAATTAATCTTATGTTTAAAAAAAGATGCAAGATTTACTTTACTTATGACTTCACCACTTTTAAGAAACCCTCCCTTTGGATTCTTGGAACAAAATGATTTTTTAAATGGTATAATCTCCCTTAAAACAAATCTTTGTCCTAAAAACTTTCTAAAAGCAATGCAAAGATATGAAAATAAATTCGGAAGAAAGCGATCCTTTCAAGATGCGCCTAGAACCTTGGATATAGATATAATATTTTTTGATGATAAAAAAATAAATACAGAAAATTTAATTATACCTCATAAAAATTGGGCAAGTAGAGAGTCAGTGATTATTCCTTTAAAAAGGATGAAATAATGAATAAAAAAGTAATGGTTGGTATGAGTGGTGGAATTGATTCATCAGTAACTGCTTATATGCTACAAAAAGAAGGATATGAAGTTGAGGGTGTTTATCTAAAACTTCACAATAGAACAGATGGTTATCACGAAAGAAACCTTGGATACATCGAAGATGTAGCAAAATTCTTAAATATCAAATATCACATTTTAGATTTAGCAGATAAATTTACAGCTGAAATTTATGACTATTTTGTTGAAGCTTACCTAGAAGGAACAACTCCTAATCCTTGTGTTAAATGTAATAAAAATATAAAATTTGGTGCCATGTTGAAATTTGCTCAAGAAAATGGAGCTAATTATTTAGCAACTGGACATTATGCAAAAACTGATGGTAAATTTTTCTATGAAGCTGATGATAAAACAAAAGATCAAAGTTATTTTTTATCACAAGTAGATAAAGAGGCTCTTCCTTTTATGATGTTTCCTTTAAGTACTTATAAAAAAGAAGACATAGTAAAATTTGGAGCAACTCTTTCAAGTGTATATAAAAGAATCACAGAAAAAAGTGAATCTCAAGAGATTTGTTTTGTTGAAACTGTTTATACAGATGTTGTAAAAAAACATGCGAATATTGATGTTCCTGGACTTGTACTTGATGAAGAAGGAAATGTTGTAGGTAAACATAAAGGTTACGCACACTATACAATAGGAAAAAGAAGAGGATTTACAGTTAATGGAGCGCATGATCCACATTTTGTTACAAAATTAAATCCAAAAGACAATACTATAGTTGTGGGGAAAAAAGCTGCATTAGAAGTAAATGAAGTACTTGGTCAAAATTTAAATATGTTTATTGATGATATTGAGTTTTCTTGTAGTGTAAAATTAAGATACCGTTCTATATCAACACCATGTAAAGTAAGAATTGAAAATCAAAAAGCATATATAACTTTAGAAGAACCAGCTTTTGGAGTTGCTGCTGGACAATTAGCTGTTTTTTATGATGGTCAAAAAGTAATTGGAAGTGCTTGGATTGAGAGTGCTAAATAAATTTAAAAAAATTTATTTGATTTTTATATGAGTTGACTTTAATAGTCAACTCATATATTATTTAAAATGAATATTTTGCTGTTACAAATAGATTTTTTTCATCTTTGTCATTTGAAGTATCTGAATTAAACGAAGCATAAACAAGTGCTAATTTAATTGCTTGTCCTTCTATTTTAACAGATTTACTTACTCCAACTGTATAGTTATTTCCCATATCTTCATAATCCCCATAACTAGTATCTAAGCTTAAGATTTTAAAGTCATATGATACTGTTCCTTCAACATAAGATGGTTTATGTCCACCCCATTCTTGATACATTGTTTGTACATAAGATGTACCTAATGTTAAATCTCCAAGTGTATAACCTAATGCAATTTTTGCTTCATCAAAATCAGATTCATCATGTGAATCAGGATACATAATTTTTGTATAAGAGAAATCATATGAAAAATCATTAATTGTATTACTATAACCAGCATATGCGTCTAATTCAAAATTTGCTTGTGTACCAAAATCTACATTTGAAGCCCAAGTACCTGCATAAAAACCATTATATTTTAAATCAGCTCCACCATTAACAGATGATTTATCTTTTGTTTGAGTCATACCTCTCCAAATATAATTTGAAGCAGCCCCAACATTACCACTTACTTCTAATTCATTTGCTTGTATTGTTGACACAGAACCCAGTGTACCTAGAGTTAATAAAGCTACCAAACTTAATTTTTTCATAATTTTTCCTTATTATTATTATAAAAATTTTCATTCCTAAAAAAGATTTATCTTAGAAGAACAAAAAAATTATAACATTAAGTAAACAGATTAAAAACACCTTTATTGTATATTTTTCATACAATAATTTTTATTATTAAATTTACAACGAATAAGTAGAAAAATTAGGGAAAAAGATTAATTATTTATATAATTTGGGAAATTCTTCCCAAATTATATTTATATTAGAATGTATATTCTAGACTTGCTAACATATATTTATCATCTTTATATGTTGCATCCATTGCATCTTCATCAACATCTCCATATAAAATAGCTGCGGTTAAAGATTCTGTTATTGGATAAGATGCAGTTAAATTTAACTCTTTTTCTTTAGAATCAGTCGTTCCATAAGTTGTAACGCCATATAATGCCCCTAATTCAATATCAGCAATTGTATATCCTAAAGAACCATATGCTGTTCTTGCATCGTGATCGTACGTTCTATTTCCTGTATCAAATGGAGAAATGTTATCACCACCAGTAGCCATACTTCCTGCGCCAACATCTTTATCAGTTTTAATATAACCAACAGCTGCTGAAACTCCTACTAAAGTTGTATTTAATTCAACATGTCCAATTGAACCATCTGCTTGAGTATCCTCGCTTGATACTGCATAATGTGCTATTGCACCAAAATAATCAGTTGTAAATGTTGTTTTTAATCCATACCAATCAGCAACATCTGGAGCTGAATATGCATAAGGGTTAAATTCTACACCTTGGAAACCTGCATATTTAACATCTAAAACATAAACACCTTTATCCCCATTTAAATCAGTAAATTTTTTACTTTTATCAATTCCAGATTCAGCTTGTCTTTCTGAGTATCCCAAAACTATTGTAGTATCAGGAATTGCAGTAATTGCAGCGACTACGGCCTCATTATAATCACCTAACCATTCTAAATCAATAGCTTGTCTACCAGCTGTTAATGAAAATCCATCCATTGCATATTTAATATAAGCTTCTGTCATTAAAGAATTATTTGCATAAGCATTATCATAATCACTATTCTCAAATTCACCTAAATAAAGGTTTCCTTTAAATTCTGCTTTAGCACTTAATCCATAAAACGATGCAGTTTCATAAGCTACCGTTCCATTACCATTTCCAAATCCAGAATCTTTTACCCCATCTTTATAATCATGTTTTTCACCATATAAAGCTACACTTCCTGAAACTTTCCCATTTTTAAATGCTGAATCAATTGTATCTGCTCCAAAAGTTGTAGAAGTACTTAACAATAATCCACAAGCTACTAAACTTATTGTCTTACTTTTTAATAGATTTTTCATTTTTTTCCTTGTAAATAAATATAATACAAATTAAATTCATATTAGTTATTCTTTTTTAAATTATCATTGATAATCATTATTATAATATCTTTTATATTAATTTTTCATTAACTTAATATTCATTAAGTACACTTTAGATAATATTCGAAATCAATAAAATGTAAGGAATCTTTATGTCAACATTTAAACTTTTTAGTGGTTCAGCTAATCCTGAATTTGCAACAAAAGTAGCAGAATATTTAGGGATGGGTGTCTCTAATGCAACTCTTAATAAATTTAGTGATGGAGAAATCTCTGTTCAAATTACTGAAAGCGTAAGAGGACAAGATGTATTTATAATCCAACCAACTTGCGCACCAACAAACGATAATTTAATGGAATTATTAATAATGGTTGATGCACTAAAAAGATCAAGTGCTAAATCTATTTCAGCTGTTATTCCATATTATGGATATGCAAGACAAGATAGAAAAGCAGCTCCTAGAGTTCCAATAACTGCAAAACTAGTTGCTGATATTTTAGAAACTGCTGGTATTACTAGAGTTGTAACTATTGATTTACATGCAGCTCAAATTCAAGGTTTCTTTAATATTCCAGCTGATAATTTATTTGGTTCTATTTTATTCAAAAATTATATTAAATCTAAAAATTTGAAAAACCCAATCATTGCAAGTCCAGATATTGGAGGAGTAACTCGTGCTAGATCTTATGCAGATAAATTAGGTTATGATTTAGTTATAGTTGATAAAAAAAGAGAAAAAGCAAATGTATCTGAAGTTATGAATATCATTGGTGATGTTAAGGGTATGGATGTAATTTTAGTAGATGATATGGTTGATACTGCTGGAACTTTAGTAAAAGCAGCTGAAGCTTTAAAGAAAAGAGGTGCAAATTCTGTAATGGCATGTTGTACTCATGGAGTTTTAAGTGGGCCAGCTTATGAAAGAATTGAAAAAGGTGAATTGGACGAATTAGTTATTTCTGACACAATTCCTACACGAAAAAATGCTAAAAAAATAACTGTATTAACAGCTTCAACTATGATTGGAGAAGCCATAAGAAGGATTCATAATAACGAATCTGTTAATTCAATTTTTATCGCGTGATGCAAAATTAAAATTTTTTTGCTATAATGCGCAAGATTATCTAATATAAAAGGAAAAACAATGAAAAAAATTTTATTATCGACTGTTGCTTGTGCAACAATGATGTTAGCTGCAAACTCTAATTACAAATATGAAATTACACCAACAATTGGTGGAGCTTATACTGAAGGTAATTTAGGTTTAGATAGAAATTATGCAAATGGTGGATTAAGTTTAGGTTTTAACCAATTTGATTCTTTTATAAATCAAGTTGAACTTGGTTTTTTAAGATCAATTGAAGATGTAAACTATGAAGGTGGAAACAAAGATTCAGGAATTACAAGAATATTCACTAACTTAGTAAAAGAATATGACTTAACTTCAGATGTATCTTTATATACATTAGTTGGAGCTGGTGTTGAAATTTTTGATAATGAAGCTAATGGAAATGAAGATGGTTTATTTGGTGAATATGGTGTAGGAATCAAATATAAAATTGCTGACCAATTTGCTTTAAAATTCGATGTTAGACATTTAATAGAAGCTGATCATGGAGATAATAACTTATTATATAACCTAGGATTTGCTGTTCCATTTGGTGCAGTTGCTAAAGCTGCACCTGTTGTTGCTGTAGCTCCTGTTGTTGCTAAAGTAGCTCCTGTTGAAGCTCCAAAAGATTCAGATGGTGATGGTGTAATTGATTCATTAGACGAATGTCCAAATACAATGGCAAAATCAAAAGTTGATAGTGTTGGATGTATGACTTTAGTTAATTTAAATATTAATTTTGATACAAATAAATCTAACATCAAAGATTCTTATAATACAAGAATAGTTGAATTTGCAAATATGTTAAAAGCAAATCCAAAATTAAAAGCAACAATTGGAGCACATACTGATTCAGTTGGTTCTGATGCTTATAATCAAAAATTATCTGAAAGAAGAGCTGCTTCTACTGTTGAAGCATTAAAAGCACTTAAAGTAGATGCTTCTAAAATTAAAGCTGTTGGTTACGGTGAAACTAAACCAGTTGCTTCAAATGATACTGTAGAAGGTAGAGCTGAAAATAGAAGAGTTGAAGCTGTAATGAGCAAATAATTCTAAATCTTTTTAGAATAAAAGGGGTTGAGTTTATCTCAGCCCCTTTTTTTATTTCTACTCAATTTCTATTTAACAATAAACTTACAAAATTTTAGATACAATCGCGATAATATAAATAACACAATAAACAAATCATAGGAATTACCCTTGCAAAAAAATATTAGAAACTTTAGTATTATTGCTCATATTGACCATGGAAAATCTACACTTGCAGATAGAATTATCCAAGAGTGTGGAGCTGTAGCAGATAGAGATTTATCTGCTCAAATGATGGATACAATGGATATAGAACAAGAAAGAGGGATTACAATTAAAGCTCAAAGTGTGAGACTTAATTATGTAAAAGATGGACAAGCTTATATTTTAAATCTAATTGACACTCCAGGACATGTTGACTTTTCTTATGAAGTAAGCCGTTCATTGGCATCTTCTGATGGAGCATTATTAATTATTGATGCAACTCAAGGTGTTGAAGCTCAAACAATTGCAAATGTTTATATCGCAATGGATAATGATTTAGAAATTCTTCCTGTTGTAAATAAAATCGATTTACCAAGTGCTGATCCAGATAGAGTTTTAGAAGAAGTTGAAGAAGCTATTGGAATAGATTGTACAGAAAGCAACTTAATCAGTGCAAAAACAGGTCAAGGTGTAAAAGAATTAATTGATGCAATTGTTGATAGAGTTCCCTCTCCAGTTGGAGATACAAATGCTCCAACGAAAGCTTTAATCTATGATTCTTGGTTTGATAATTATTTAGGAGCTTTAGCTCTTGTTAGAGTTTATGATGGAAGTATTAAAAAAGGTCAAATGATTAGAATGATGAATACAAAAGAAGAGCATCAAGTTCTTAATTTAATGTATCCTCATCCTAGAAAACCGACAAAAACAAATGTTATTGAAACTGGTGAAATTGGAATTGTAGTTTTAGGTCTTAAAACAACAAATAGTATTGCAGTAGGTGATACAATTACAGATGCGAAAAATCCAACAGCTGAAATAATTGATGGATTTGAACCAGCAAAACCATTTGTATTTGCAGGAATCTATCCAATTGAAACAGATAAATTTGAAGACTTAAGAGATGCTTTAAATAAACTTCAATTAAATGACAGTTCAATCTCATTTGAACCTGAAAGTTCAGCAGCTTTAGGAAGTGGATTTAGAACAGGATTCTTAGGAATGCTTCATATGGAAGTAATCAAAGAGAGACTTGAAAGAGAATTTGACTTAGATTTAATTGCAACTGCGCCAACGGTTATTTATGAAATCTTAAAAACAGATGGTACAAGAATTTCAATTCAAAATCCAAGTGAATTACCAGCTCCAAATTACATAGATACAATTTTTGAACCTTATGTAAAAGCTACAATTTTAGTTCCAGATGAGTTTTTAGGAAATGTTATCAAACTTCTTAATGATAAAAGAGGTTCTCAAAATAAAATGGATTATATTGGAAAAAGAGTTTTACTTGATTATGATATTCCAATGAATGAAATTGTAATGGACTTCTATGATAAGTTAAAATCAACAACAAAAGGTTACGCATCATTTGATTATGAACCTATTGGATTTAGACCAGGAGTTCTACAAAGACTTGATATTAAAGTTGCAGGAGAAGTTGTAGATGCACTTTCTATTATTGTTCCTGAGAATAAAGCACTTTCAAAAGGAAGAGAATTTATAAAAGCCCTAAAAGAGCTAATCCCAAGACAACTTTTTGAAGTAGCAATTCAAGCAAGTATTGGAAACAATGTAATTGCAAGAGAAACTGTAAAATCAACAGGTAAAAACGTAACTGCAAAATGTTATGGTGGAGATATTACAAGAAAAAGAAAATTACTAGAAAAACAAAAAGCTGGTAAAAAACGAATGAAAGCGATTGGAAAAGTAAATGTTCCTCAAGAAGCATTTATGGCTGTTTTAAAAATATAATTTCATCTTTTGGCGAATTCTTTCGCCAAATCAATAATTTATGATATTATTATTTTTATGTTATGCCTAACCTGTAAAAACCTATCATTCCAAATTATCTGTAAAGATTGTCAAAATAATCTTTTAATCCCCTCTTTCCATAAAAGAGAAATAGAAGATGGATTTTTTAACTACTCATTTTACACTTTATCCGAACTAGAAGATTTAATCTCTTCAAAATATTATTTCCATGGAGATAGAGTTTTTAACCTATTAGCAAAACTCTCTTTTGCTAAATTTGCTCAAAATTTTGTTTTTGAAAAAGAAGTTTTTGCCATTCCAATTGATGACCACACTCGACATGATTTTTCCCACACTGCGATTTTGGCAAGACACCTAAAATCACAATTTATTACTCCAAAATATAACTGCTTAAAAGCTACAAATATAGTCAAATATGCGGGAAAAGATTTGGAATTTAGGCAAAAAAATCCTCGAAAGTTTAAAGTTACAAATATAACTAATCAAATGACAATTTTATGTGATGATTTAATCACAACAGGTGCTACAATTAAACAAGCAAAAAAAGCTCTTGAAAAGAAGAATAATGATGTTCTATTTTCTTTAACCCTTGCTGATGCAAAACTTTAGTATAATTTATTTTTTTACAAAAAGGTTTAAAAGTGATTGGGATTATTGATTATAACATGGGGAATTTAGCAAGTGTTTATAACGCTTGTCTTTTGATAGATGCAAAAGCAACAATTGTAAAAGACCCAAATGATTTGAAAAATTTTAATAGAGTAATATTGCCAGGTGTTGGTGCATATAAAGATGCGATGGAGCATCTAATCCAAACGGGTATGAATGAAGCTGTTTATGAGTATGCTAAAAGTGGAAAACCAATGATGGGTATTTGTCTTGGAATGCAACTTTTATTTGAAAGTTCAACGGAGTTTGGACATACGGATGGATTAGGTTTAATTGATGGAAAAGTTGTTAAATTTGACAAGTCAAAAATGCATGAGGATTTCAAAATTCCTCACATGGGATGGAATACAATTGTAAATAAAGAACATCCTTTGTTTGAGGGATTACATAATCCATATTTATATTTTGTACACTCTTTTCATGCAGTAACAAGTGAAAAAAATATCATAGGAACAACAACTTATGGATATGAATTTACAAGTGCTGTAAATAAAGATAACATTTATGGATTTCAGCCTCATCCTGAAAAATCTCATGATAATGGACTTAGAATTTTAAAGAACTTTGTAAATATTAAATAAAGGATATTTATGAAAACTATTGCAATTACAGGTGCTAGTGGTTTTGTAGGGACAAGTTTAACAAAATATTTTTCTGATTTAGGATATAAAATTATTCCTATTTCAAGAGATATTTTAAATGATAATAAAAAACTAGAAGAG
>JAQVLW010000002.1:43883-48040 GCA_028703945.1 Aliarcobacter sp.
TTTAAAACTATTGAAGAAACAATTGAAAATTTATGCAAATAGAAAAGATTAGAGGAATTTAAATGGATATTTTACCAGCGATTGATTTAAAAGATGGAAAAGCTGTAAGACTTAGTAAAGGATTAATGAATAGTGCAAAAATCTATTCAGATGAACCTTGGCAAGTAGCAAAAAGATTTGAAGAATTAGGTTCAAAATGGGTTCATATTGTAGACTTAAATGGCGCATTTGAGGGAAAACCAGCCAACTTAGAACAAATCAAAAAGATTAGAGAAAATTGTAATCTAAAAATTGAACTTGGTGGTGGAATTAGAGATGAAGAGACTATCAAAATGTATGTTGAACTTGGAGTTGATAGATTAATTTTAGGTTCAATTGCTGTAAAAGATCCACAATTTGTAAAAGATATGGCTTCAAAATATCCAATTGCTGTTGGAATTGATGCTATGAATGGAATGGTTGCTGTTGAGGGTTGGGCTGAAGTTTCTACGATGAAAGCAACTGATTTAGCTCAGGAATTTGCAAATGCAGGTGTTCAAGCAATTATTTGTACAGATATTAGTAAAGATGGAATGCTTTGTGGTGTAAATGTTGAGTTTACTGAATCAATTGCCCTTGCTTCAAATGTTGATACTATTGCATCTGGTGGTGTAAAAGATATAAATGATATTATCAACTGTAAAAATAATGGAAATATTGCAGGTGTAATTGTTGGAAAAGCTTTTTATGAAGGAACATTAGATTTAGAAGAGGCATTCAACATTCTAAAAAAATAATTTACAAATAAAAAGTTATTTCCTTTTTTATTAAATATTTTTATTGACTATCATTATATCGTTAGTTTATTCTAAATTTCTAGAAATTATTTAAAAAGTATATACATAAAAATAATTTTATGTTATTATAATTGAAATGATTTATAAAGGCTCTTTGATGAACTCTAACAAAAAGATAACTATTATAATTTTCACTATGGTTACAGTATTAACAATTGTAATAGTAGCTTTAGTGGCGCTTGGTTCTAGGCAAACAGGTTATGATAGTGCAAAAAAAAGAGCTTATTTAACAGCTGATATAGTCAAAAAATCTCTAACATCTCATATGATTAATGGTAACATGCACCAAAGAGATGTTTTTTTAGATAGTATGACTCAACTAAAAGAAGTAAATGATTTGTGGATTGTTAGATCAAAAACAATAAGTGCGCAATTTGGTAAGTCTGGATTAGGAAATGAAATTCCTAGAGATACTATTGATGAAGAAGTTTTAAGAACAGGTA
Organism: Aliarcobacter sp.; assembly: GCA_028703945.1. Lineage (GTDB taxonomy): Bacteria > Campylobacterota > Campylobacteria > Campylobacterales > Arcobacteraceae > Aliarcobacter. The sequence goes on from JAQVLW010000002.1 coordinate 45,163, forward strand.
TTGAAAGAGTCATAACAACTGAATCTCTAAAAAATGCTTCACTAAGAATCACTATTCCATACACTGCTTCTTCTCTTGATAAACCAAATTGTTTATCTTGTCATAATGCAAAAGAAGGAGAAGTATTAGGTGCTATTTCTTTAAAATTTGATATTCAAGAAGATAGAATTTCAAGTATTGCTATTTTATTAAATGTTATTGGAATAATTTCTCTCTTCTTAATTTTTATATTAATTTACATTAGTAAAAAAATCAAACCCTATACAACTTCATTTGATGCAATTACAGAAGTTTTAAAACAAGTTCATGATGGCGATTATTCTGTACGTGCAAAAGAAGGTGTTTTAAAAGAAGATAAAGAAGCTTCTTTATGGTTAAATGAAATTATAGAAAAACTTGAAACTGTATTAACAGGAATTGAGAAAAATCTAACTGCATTTGTTCACAATAGAGTGTCAAATGTAAATAATGATAAATTATTAACGGCAAAAGAGATAATAGAAGATATTTCAGAAATTTATAACTATAAAAAAACAATTGAAACTGACTTAACAAAAGAAGATATTTATTATAGATTGGTGCAAGTGTTAAAAGATAAATTATTAATCAAATCTTTTTATATTTTTGAAAATGATTTAGTAAAAGATGAAAGAACAATAATCTTTTCTACAAAAAATATCAAACCTTGTTGTGGGCTTCTAAAGAATGTAAAAGAACAATGTAGAGCTGAAAGAACTGATACTATTGTTATATCTGAAAATTTTCCTGAAATTTGTAGAGTTGCAACTTGCAAAAATGATACTGATTATATCTGTATTCCATTTTTAATAAATGACCAAAAAAGTATAACTATTCATATTTTATGTGAAGATAAAGAGTGTTTAAAACACTCTAAGTATCAAATTGGAATAATCAAAAAATATCTTGAAGAAACTAAACCTATTTTAGAAAGTAGGATGTTAATGGATGTTTTAAGAGAAAGAAATCTAGTTGATGGGTTAACAGGTCTTTATAATAGAAAATATCTAGATGAATTTATTGATAAAAAAATGCCCCATGAATTATCTAAAGGAATGACTTATGCTATTATGTTCTTAGATATTGACTACTTTAAAATGGTAAATGATACTTATGGACATGATGCAGGAGATGCAATACTTCAAAAACTTTCATCAACGATGAAAGGTGCAATTACTGAAAATGAATTTATAATTAGATTTGGAGGAGAAGAGTTCTTAATTATAATGAAAAATCCAACTCCTGAAAGTGCAGATGAACTAGCAAATAGAATTAATCAAGAGTTTGCAAAACTTGTATTTACATTTAATAATAATTCATTTAGTAAAACAGTAAGTATTGGTTATGCATTTTTTCCAAGTGATACTGACCAAATATGGAAATGTATTAAATTTGCCGATCTATGTCTTTATAAAGCAAAAGAGACGGGAAGAAATAAAGTTATAAGATTTACAAAAGAGCTTTTAAAAGGTAGTGATAAAGATAATTATTAAAAAGAAAATTCTGCATATATTTTTTATGCAGAATTTTCTTTAAACTCTACTTCTCAACCATCGTATAATGCAATTCTAAACCTTTTGAAGTTGTTACAAATCCATTTATATTTATCGTTCCATCATGCACCATTTTATGATGTTCTTTACAAAGTGGAATCAGATTATATTTATGATTTGCATTTATATGTCCTATAAATCCATCTTTATTAGCCCGTGCTTGTTCTTTTATATGATGAACATCATCACAAGCTCGTCCACAAATTAGACATGAAGATGCAAAAACATTATTATTGTACTTTGAAGTTTTTCGTTGAGTCAATCTTTCAACTGAACTATAATCATCAGTTAATTTTTTTCTTATTTCATTTGCCACAGATAAAAACTCTTTATCCATATGAAGAGATTTTGCATACTCTAAACCATACATAGATGATCCACTTCCGTAAGCTAATTTTCTATCAAAAATAAGTTTATCTTCATTATCATTGTACATTACTGATAAATGGAGTGCAATTATATTTTTAAGTTTTTGAACTTCTTCAATTTCAGGAAGCTGATGTAAATGGGTTGCAAATACAAAAAGCGCTTCAAGTTTTGAGAGTTTTAAAATAGAACTGGCAACGATACTTAATCCACTCATGGTTTCTGTACTATGTGAGATTTCATCTCCGAGAATAAGAGATTTTTTTGAAGCCCTATTAAATATATTTTTCAACTCCAACATCTCAACAGCAAAAGATGACAATCCTTTTGCAATATTATCAGCCCCAGAAATTCTAGTATAAACAGCATCAAAAATAGAAAATCTCATAGATTTACATGGTACATAAAATCCTGCTTGTGCCATAATAACTGAAATTCCAATTGCTTTCATAAGTGAAGATTTTCCTGAAGAGTTTATTCCATAAAGTAAAACTCCATGCATTTTATTATCAAACATATTTATTGGATTTGAGTTTTTGATAATTACATTATCTTTATACTCTTTTGAAGCAAGGCTAAGTTCTCCCAAAATAATGTCATTTGGTACATAAATCCCTTGCTCTTCATTTGCTTCAATTATTGGATGTCTTAAATCTATCAGCTCTATAAAATTCTCATTATCACTTGTTTTTACAATTTTTGGACAAGAATAATTATACTTTTTTGCTGTTTTAATATTTGAAACTGTTAAATCTACTTCTGCTATAAACTGCACCAACTCTTCAAGTAATACAGCAAACTTTTTCTCAAATTCTAATATTTTTTCTTTAAAAACAAGTTTGTTTAACTCTATTATTTTTCGTAAATTATGTACATACTTATCTGAAATATCCTCTGTTAGTTTACAAAATATTTTTATAGAATTCGTTTGAATTCTAATA
>JAQVLW010000002.1:48140-75406 GCA_028703945.1 Aliarcobacter sp.
TAATATTTTTTCTTTAAAAACAAGTTTGTTTAACTCTATTATTTTTCGTAAATTATGTACATACTTATCTGAAATATCCTCTGTTAGTTTACAAAATATTTTTATAGAATTCGTTTGAATTCTAATAATAAAATCTTTAAATAAATAGAGTTCATCATCCACAATCAAGTGAGAATTCATAAGCTCTTCTTTGATTGAATTAAATCTATTTTTTGTTAAAGTTATAAAAAATCCCTCTTTATCAAGTCGATTTATTCCTACAAAATTTGAATCATCAGATTTTATGTAAGATAAAATGTGCTTTTGTAAAATCTCTAGTTTTGAATATAAAATCTCATTTTGAACATTTAATTCATCAATTTGAGTATTTATTCCTTCACTAATCATATTTACTTCAACATCTTTTAGCATATATTTTCCACTAATGCTTAAATCAAAGGTTGAATCAATAGATTGAATAAAAAGCGTTAAATCAGTACTTGAACAAGGTGGCGTTATAAACTTATAATTCTCCATAAAAGTAACAACTTCTTTGATACTCAAAAGTGAATCATACAAATAATTTAACTCAAACGGATGAAGTCTATTTAATTTTATTCTTCGTGTAAGTCTTTCAATATCATAAATATTTGCCAACTCATTTTCAATTGGAGCATGATAATCATACAACTCTTTTGAAAGGGCAAGTCTTCGTAAAATCTCTTTAGAATCTTTTACAGGATGAGTAAGTCTTTCCTTTAAAAGCCGTTTTCCCATAGCTGTTGAAGTGTTGTTTATTAATTTTATTAAACTAGGATTGTGTGTTGTTTCTATTACATTTAGTTGCTCTAGGGCATTATTTCCTAAATAAATATATCTACTAACATCTAACTTTTGTGGATGTGAGAGTTTTTGAACAATATTAGAATCATGTCCAATTACAAAATCAATTAATACAGCAAGTGATTCAGTGCTTAAAGGAACCCTTTCCATATCAAGATGTTCAATAGAAGTTAAAAGGGATTGGATATTAAATACATTTTTAAACAGTTCATTTTGATAAGAGATTTTTGGTCTAAAGTGACCTATATGAAAAGTTTTTAAAGAGAGTTCTAAATAATCAAGAACCTCTTTTTGATTTATACTTTTATCTGTAAAACTAACAATTATCTCATTTGTTTTGTGCATATTCATATAATTAAATACTTCATCCAGCGCAAAAAATTTATCTTCACTTGTTCCATGAACTTCGTTGTAATAACACTTTCCAGTTGTAACATCAATAGCACTATAACCAACTAAATAAATTCCTCTTATTTGGTCAATTAAAAGTGAAGTTATATTATTTTCATCTTGGTCAAGTACAAAATCAAAATTTGTTCCTGGACTTACAACTGTGTCTAAATATCTTGTAACATTGGGTGGAATTCCCTTTTGTTTGATTAAAACAACTGTGTATTTTTGCTCAGCAATAATTCTTGCAAGATGTTTTTCAAGTGAAATTGCTGGAACTCCAGCCATTATTGGATTTTCTTTTGAGTTTTCTAAAATAGCTTTATTTTTTCTTGTTAATTGAATATTCAAAAGCTCTGCAATTTCTTTTGCTTTTCCAATTTTTTCTTCATCATTATTTACTTCATAAACTTCAAAAAAAGTTCCTATTTCCATGAGAACAACAGTATTTTTGCCATACTTTTTTTCAAATAATTTTTGAAGTTTAAAATAGGTAACTGTTAATAAATCTTTTTTATTAGTTAAAAGTTCTGCTACTTGTTCTCTCACTTAGGTCGAACTCCTGTCCAATTTCGAATCATACTTCTTTGCTCTTTTGTTAAATTTGCATTTTCGTGTAAAAACATATAACTTGGAAGTGGCATAGAAGCATATGCAGTTCTATAAATAGCTTTGATTTTTTCATCTTTTAATTCAGGTGAATAATTTTCCCAAGTAGAAAAATTCAAAGCTTTTCTGCCCTCAGTTACATGGGTTGAAATAACCCAAGAAAATGGAGCAATAGATGAATACAAAGGATAAACAACTTCGTTTGAGTGGCAATCAAAACAAGAAGTTTTTAATATATTCATTACTTCTAAAGGTGCTTTTATCTCAAGATTTTTGTCAACAGCACTATTTTCTTTATTTGGACGAATAAACTGCATAACAACAAATACAATTAAAAATATTAATAAGGCTCTTTTCATTTTTTACTCACACATCAAATCATAAGGTCTTTTTATCTCTTCAATAAAAAGTGGAACACTCATATTTCTTCCATATCTTTTAAACTCTTTTTTATCAAAAAAAATCAAAGTTGCAGGAATTGAAAATATCATAAAATGAGCGGTTAGTTCTTTGTCAAAATCTGTTTTTACTTCAAAAAGTTCAAATTTAGGAAAAGCTTTTTTTATTTCTTCTTCAATTTTTGGTTTTAAAACCTTGCAAACAGAACAATTTTCACCTGAAAAATAAACTAAAATAGGATTACCACTATTAATACTATTTTGTAATTGTTTTAATTTCATAACTTGTATCAAAAATTCTCCTTCTAATCATTAGCATATTTTGCAATTTTATTTTTTAATTAATTTCCAGTTCTTATATAGTTGTTAAATTTATCTAAATTTTCTTTATATCCAATTGCTACTAAAGTATCATCAGCATCAATTTTATGATTTTTAGAATATGAATTAAATATAAAATCCTTACTTAATTCATTATCGGTTAATCCAATTATTATGACATTAAAATCTCTACTAAAATCAAAATCTTTTAAATATTTACCATCTAAATAAGAACCTTTTAATATAGGAAATTCTTCAATATTTAATAATGAATCTCCAAATAAAATTTTATCTAATACATGGGAAATAATTGGTTTGTCCAATAATCTAAACATTCTTAGAGCACCAATTTCATAAGGATTAATTACTTTTGTAGCACCAGCTAATAACATCTTTTTACTATCTGATTTACTACTAGCTTTTGATATGATTCTAATCTTTTTATTTAAATTTCTTGCTGAAAGTGTAACAAAGAAGTTATTATTTGAAGAGTCACTTACACAATAAAATGCTTTAACATTACTTTCAATTCCTATTTCAATCAACTCTTCATCTTCTAATAAATCTTTATTAAAAGTATTATAACCATCTAATATTGCTTTATTATAATTATCTTCATCATAATCAACTATAATTATTTCGAATTTTGAATTTTTTAAACTTTTGGCAATTTTACTTCCAAGATTACTATATCCATAAATTATTACTTTTGACATATTAAACCTTGAAATTTAAATTAATTAAATCAGATTTTAATTGTGAAATTGAACTTTTAAAACCAATAATTACTAAAATATCATTTCTTTGAACTTTATAATCAATATTTATAGGATTAAAAATAAATTCATTTAAATTATTTAAGTTGATAATACCTAAAAGTGTCAAACTATAATTATTAAAGTTAATTAAATTTATATTTTTATCAAGTATTTTAGAATTTCCAACTATTTCAACTTCATCAATAACTACATCAAAATCTCTATTTAATAAAATCCCATCAATTGCTTCAAAAGCAACTGGTTGTCCTAAATATTGAGATGCAACAAAGGCCGTAACATCATTAAATAATATTGTTTTATTTACACCTGCAATTTCAAATTTCTTTTTTGAATTACTATTATTTACCCTTGAAATAATTTTAATTTTTTCATTTAATGCCCTAGCACTTAAAACTATGGATAAATTTATTGCATCATCATTTGTAAGAGCAACAACAGAATTTGCACCCTTATTTATTCCCATCATTTCTAAAGTTACCATATTGGTTGCATCTGCTTGAATTGCTAAATAATTGAGATTTTTGGCACTATTTACTGCTTCCTTATCACTATCAATTACTATAAATTTTTTCCCCACATTCAATAGTTCTTCACAAAAATATTTTCCCATCATTCCAAAACCACAAACAATAACAAAATCTTTCATTTTTGAAGTTTCTGATTGAACTCTATTTTCCTTAATAATTTCCATTCTATCTGATAAACCTGTTGTTATAATAGATGTACCAAAAGCAATTACTAAAAAACTAGAAATAACAAGAACCAAAGTTACAAGTTTTCCCTCAACAGTTATAGGTGTAACATCGCCATAACCTACAGTTGAAATAGTAATTATTGACCAATAAACAGCATCAAAAAAATCAACAATATTTGGATTTACACCCTCTGGTCCTTCGTATAAAAAAATAACTGTTGACGAAAAAAATACAACAGTAATATATAAAAGTCCTAGAGTAAAAAGTTCAAACTTTCTCTCTTTAAATACTTGTAAAAATTCTTTTAAAGAATTTGCATATCTTAAAATCTTAAATAATCTGAAAATCAGAAGAATTCTTAAAAGTCTTAAAGGTCTATAATAAGGTAAAATTGCCAATAAATCAACTATTGCCATAGGAGAAAGTATAAAATCAATTTTTCTTGAAATAATTCTTTGTATGGTTTTAGTTATCTTATATTTTTTACTTAATAATTGATTATTTTCATAATCTTCTATAATTATACTGTGTATATCTGAACTAATCCATAATCGTCCTATATACTCTATTGCAAAAATAACAACTGCAAAAAGTTCATAATCCATTAAAAAAGATGAATTCTTGTGATTTACTTCGAATATTAGAATTCCAATGGTACTAAGGACTAAAAAAATCATTACCATATCAAAATATTTTTTATAGTGATATGAATTATTTTCTAATAAATTATAAGTAAAAGCTTTAAATCTCTTATATTTAGTGGAAGTTTCTAGTTTGTATGCTAATGAAATTATATATTTAGTCATTGGGAACTTAATGTAAAGTAGTTAAACTACTTTACATCTTATTAGATTTGATGTTCGTTATTTTTAGACAATCTCTCTTTTTGAGAAAGATAAGAGTTTAAAGCTCCTAAATATGCCTTTGCCGTTGCTAACATTGTATCTATGCTTAATCCATGTCCAACAAATGAAGGACTTGTTTGATCGAATGAAACTCTTGTAGTAACTTTTGCAAGGGCATCTTTTCCTTCTGTTACTGAAGTTACTTTATAATCTTTTAATTCTCCTGTATAACCTGTTAATCTATCAATTGTTTTAAAAATTGCATCCATTGTTCCATCACCAATTGCTGCATCTTTGATTATTTCATCTTTATATTTAATAGCAACAGCTGCTGTTGGAACACCTGCGGTACAGTCAGATATTTGTAATCCAATTAACTCATAAGTTTTATCTTGATTTAATGACTCATCAGTAATTAACATTCTAATATCATCATCAGTTACATCTTTTTTCTTATCAGCTAAGTTTTTGAATTTATCAAAAGCAGCATTTAATTCTTCATCACTTACTTTATCAAATCCTAAATGAACAATTTTATCTCTAAATGCAGCTCGACCTGAATGTTTTCCTAAAATTAAAGTAGAATCTTTAAATACTCCAACATCTTCAGGTTTCATAATTTCATATGTTTCTTGATGTTTTAAAACACCATCTTGGTGAATTCCACTCTCATGAGAGAATGCATTTTTACCTACAATTGCTTTATTTTGTTGTGGCTCAACTCCTGTTACGGTTGCCACTAATCTTGAAGTTGCATAAATTTCAGGGGTATTAATAGTTGTATATAAATCACCAAAAGCGTCTTTTCGTGTTTTAATTGCCATTACAGCTTCTTCTAAAGCTGAATTTCCAGCTCGCTCCCCTAATCCATTTATTGTAACTTCTATTTGTCTAGCACCATTTAAAACAGCTGCTAAAGTATTAGCAGTTGCTAATCCTAAGTCATTATGATTGTGAACAGAAATAATTGCTCTATCACCTGCAAATGCACTTAATTCTTTAACCATTGCACCTAATTCTGTTGGTAATCTATATCCAACTGTATCAGGTAAATTTATAGTTCTAGCTCCCGCTCCAATAACTGCATCCATAACTTCTTTCATAAATGAAATTTCACTTCTTCCTGCATCTTCTAAAGAAAATTCAACATCATCAACAAATGTTTTTGCATATTGAACTGCATGAATTGCTCTTTTAATTACTTCTTCTTCACTCATTTTTAATTTATATTTCATATGTATTGGTGAAGTTGCAATAAAAGTATGAATTCTATGTTTTTGCGCATGTCTAACAGCTAATCCAGCTTGTTTAATATCATTATCAATTGCTCTTGCAAGTGAGCAAATACTTGAATTTTTAACAATTTCAGCAATTCTGCTAACTGCATCAAAATCTCCTGGACTTGCCGCTGCAAATCCAGCTTCTATTACGTCTACGCCTAATTTTTCTAATTGTAAAGCTATTTTAATTTTTTCTTCAGTGTTCATAGAACAACCTGGACTTTGTTCACCATCTCTTAATGTTGTATCAAATACTATAATTTTATTTTTATCCATCATATTAACCTTTTAAAATGTAATTTATTATATCTTTTTTTAAATAAAAAAAGAAAAACTGTGTTTTGATTATTTAGTTGTGATTGTAATTATAAAAATTTATAATTAGAGAGAAAAAGAAAGAAGCAGAAGAGAGTTAACACTTTTGATGAAATGGTTATTATAAAAATTAAATATTTTCATATATCTCTCCTTGTTTTGTTTTAAAGTGTTTAAGTATAATTAATAAATTTTTATTTGTCAATACTTAAAATAGAGTTTTTAATTAAAACTCTATTTTTTTTCATCTTTCATGAAAAGTTTAATTATAAAATTAGCACCTTCATGTGTATTTTCAAGATAAATTTTACCATTCATATTTTTTTCTATAATAATTTTAGACATATATAAACCTATTCCTGTTCCTTGAACTTCATCTTTTGTTGTAAAATATGGTTCAAATATTTTGTGTATTATTTCATCTTTTATGCCTAAAGCATTGTCTTTTATTGAAATATACGCATAATCATCTTCAACTTTTGTCTCTATTTTTATCATTGGATTTTCTATCTTATTTCCTATTAAAGCATCTTTAGCATTTGAAATAATATTTAAAATAACTTGTGAAAATTCATTTGGAAAACCAAAAACATCAATTTTTTCTTCTTTAAAGTCTTTTTCTAGTTTTATATTATGGTGTACAAAAGTAGATTCTACTAAAGATATAGCATCTAAAACACTCTTATTTATATCAAAGTACTCTTTTGCTTTGTTTGGTCTAAAAAAATTTCTAAAATCATCTATTGTTTTTGACATATTTTTAGTAAGCATTTCAGCTTTATCTACTGTTCTATTGAGTACTTCATCATTTAATTCACCAATTTCATAAGAGAATTTAAGATTCTGAAAAACTAATCCCAATGCATTTAAGGGTTGTCTCCATTGATGAGCGATATTTCCTATCATTTCACCCATGGCAGCTAATCTCGTTTGTTGAATTAAAAGCTGTTCTTGTTCTTTTTGTTTTGATGTCTCTTCAAAAACTCTTTTTTCTAAAGTTTCATTTATATCTTTTTCTTCTTTTATTAACTCTTGTATCTTTGAAGCCATTTCATTAAATGAATTTTCTAATTGCCCTATTTCGTCATTTGAATTAACTTTAATTCTGTAATCTAATTCATTATTTGAGAATCTTTTTGTACCTATTAAAATTTTTTCAATTTTTCTACTTAAATATCCAGACATTAATAAAGCCACCGCTATGATTAAAATTATCATAGCAAAAGTTACAAAGGATAACTCATTTATCAAAGCTTTTATAAATTTTTCTATTTCAGCCTGATTTTCATTTACAACTTCTTCCATATTATTTGTTTGATTTTTTAATATTTCAGATATATTTTTCTTTGTTTCATTTGCAGCTGCATGAAAATCATCTACACTAGCTCCTATTGTAACAAAACCAAAACCCCTTTTACTGTTTGCATATTTCCCCGTATAATAGGGTATTGCTGCAGCAGTTGTAAGTTTCCAAACTCCACTCCAATTTATAATAAATGAACCATATCCACCATTTTGTGTAACTTGCATCCATCCCTCACATTGGGGTGCAAAATTTAAATATCTACAATCTAAACTAACATTTCCATCTTCTTTTAATTGTTTTAAATTTGGTTTTTTACTTAAACTTTGTTCTTCAAATTTTGGATAATTATTTAAAAAATCATTTATTTCTTCATTTGAAGCATAATATTTTTGTGCAATATCAGCACTTAACCAAGGCATTACTTTCATACCTGTATTTTTATCATAACCAACTATTGAATAATCCCTTGGATGAACTATACTTTTACCTTCATAATCCCAAATAAAAGCATAATTTCCATATGTTGCATCTGGAATATTTTGTTTTGCATTTATACCTGTTGGATTTGCTGTATCTGTAAATTCTCTAATATGTTTATGGTCTAATGCCATTGAAATATAACCGATTTTTTCATTATTCTTAAACACAGGTGTTATAAATCTAATAATTCCTTCAAATCTTTTTCCCAAAGGGTTTTCTAATCCTGCATAACCATACTTTTGTGGTTCAAACTCAATTCCTGCTTTTAAAGCCTTTTCTTTTGTAAAAGTCCCAATTACTTTTGTTCCAACATACTCACCAATTACATCAGAAACATAAATTTCATCTTTTTCTAATTTAGATATTTCATTAAAATAAGTTTCTGAACTAACATAAGTATTTTTTTTATTAGAAATATTTAATTTTTCTTCGTTTATCGAAGATACTTTATATTTTTCATTTCCTCTTAAATCAAAAAAAGTTATCTCCTTATAAATTGGTATCTCTTTTTTTGAAAAATTAATTGGGTCAATAAAATTAAACTCTTTTTTATTATCAATTAAATTTGCTGTTTTTTTATCTCTTTCTTCAACTTTTAAATCTTCATTTGTTTTATATGTATTCGTAGTTTCATCATAATAGTAGTTTTCTTGTAAAAGGATTGGTTTTTTTTTAGAATCATTAAAAGATTTTAAGACATCATAATCTATATCTAATTTTGATAAAAATAAAATATCTTTATCTCTTTCATATAAAAAATTTGCAACCTGATTCGCTATTTCATATGATACTTTTTCAAGTGATTCTTGTGACTTTTTATCAAGGTTTTTAATACTATCTTCTATTGAAGCATTGGCTGTATTTATAATTATTTCCTTACTTTGGTTAAATAAGAAATTTGTACTTTTTGTCAAATATTCATCTAATTTAAATACTCCTTCATAAGCAATATATGCTAGTAATAATAGTGGAAATATTTTTATTAAAATAAAAATTATAATTAACTTAATTCTAATACTAAGATTTTTCATCAGTTAATATCCTTAAAAGTATCTTTTATTTGTAAGAATTCATCTAAATTATCCATGAAAATATCTATTAACTTTGGATCGAAATGTTTTCCCTTTTCTTCATTAAACAATTCTAAAACTTCTTCTAATGGCCAAGCTTTTTTATAAACTCTATCACTACTCAAAGCATCAAAAACATCAGCAATTGAAGTGATTCTTCCAAATATATGAATATCTTCACCTTTTGTTCCAAGAGGATAACCAGAACCATCCCATCGTTCATGGTGCGTATATGAAATAATCCCCGCAGCTTGTAAGATTTCTCTTTTTGAAGTTCTTAAAATTTCATACCCAATTTTTGCATGGGTTTTCATAACTTCCCACTCAGCAGAATCTAATTTTCCATTTTTATTTAAAATAGAATCAGGAATCCCAACTTTTCCAATATCATGCATTGGTGAAGCCATAAATAATTTATTAATATCTTTTTGACTAAGTCCTATTTTAGTTGCAAGTAGTTTTGAATATTCAGCAACTCTTTTTACATGTTGTCCTGTTTCTGAACTCCTACATTCACCAATTTCACCTAGTTTATAAATTATTTCTCTTTGTGCATCTTCAAGTTCATCATGTAATCTTTCAATATCAGTTATATCATGGCGTATACCCATATATTCTATTACTTTGCCATCTTTATCTTTTAAAGGATACATTGTAACATTACAGTGGAAAACTTGACCATTTTTTTTGAAGTTTGAAATTTTTCCTTTCCAAATATTTCCATTAAAAATAGAATCAATTTTTTTGCCTTCTTCTTCTGATGTTAAGTCACAGTGCTTTAAATAAGAGTATGGTTTACCAATTAAATCTTCTTTTGTATAACCACTAATTTTATAAAATGCATCATTAGCATAAATAATATTTCTATTTAAATCTATTCTCAAAATAATATTACTTTCGTTTATTGCTTCTTTATATGCATTTACAATTCTAATAGATTCAGTTAAGTTAAAAGCACTTTTTTGCGTTTGAGTTTTAAAGTATTCTTTTGTAGTTTCTAAATCCGTAATATCATTTGATAAAGAAATAAACTCGGAAATATTTCCATCTAAATCTAATATTGGCTTAATAATAATATCTACAAAATATTCTTCGCCCGTATTGGAAATATTTTTTAATCTTCCTTGCCAAGATTTCTTTTTAATATTAATTGTTTTCCATATATTTTTAAATGTATTATTATCTATTAAAGGAACAGTTACAATATCGTAACTTTTTCCAATAAGCTCTTCTTTTGTATATCCTGAAATTCTTTCAAAAGGTTCATTTATATAAGTTATTATCCCATTAATATCTATTTTAGAAATAATAGATCTTTCATCAACAATATCTTTATACTGTTTTAAAGAGTTATAAATCTCTTTATTTTCTTTTTCTAAATTTATATTTTTTGCAATATTGGCTAAAACTTCACTAAGAGCAAACAGATTTAAAGGTTTTGTTAGATAGTTTGTTACATTTAATTTTATTGCTTCAAATAAATAATCTGTATCATTAAAAGCTGTAATTATTACAATAGGAATAGTTTTATTTTTTTCTTTTATTAATTTAATCATTTTTGTACCTGTCATCACAGGCATTTGAATATCTGTTATGATTAAATCAGGTTGATATTTCTCAAAAAACTCTAATCCTTCTTGTCCATTTTTTGCAACATACAGTTCTTTTACTTTATTTTTTAAAAAATATTCTAACTCTTCTCTTGTATTATCATCATCTTCTACATATAAAAGTGATAATTTTTTTAAACAATGAAAAAAATCTTTAGTATCATTCATTCATTCTCCTTTGAAATTGGTAAGGTAATAACAAATTTTGCACCCTCACTAGCATTTTCAAATTCTAATTTTCCTTGCATATTTTCTTCTATAATAATTTTAGATAAAAACAGTCCTAAACCTGAAGACTTCTTGTATTTTTTCGTAGTAAAATAAGGTTCAAATATATTTCCAAGAAGGGCTGAAGGAACTCCACCTGCATTATCTACAATATTTATATAAGCAAAATCTCTATCTTTTTTAATACTAATAAATACTTTCTTTGAATCAATATTTTTTTCAACTAAAGCCTCTTTTGCATTTTGAAGAATACTAAATATTACTTGATTGATTTCATTTGGAAAACCATATAAATTAATTGATTTACTAAAGTTATAATCAATTTTTATATTGTGATTCATAAAAGTATCTTCTAACATTTCTAATGCTTCCATTACTATTTCATCTAAAAAGAACTCTTTTTTTACTTCATTAGGCTTAATGAAGTTTTTTAATTCTTCATTTTTTATTTGCATTTCACTTACAATTCTATTTAATTGCTCCATACTTTTATCTATAAAATTATTATTGATATTTATTTTTTTATGTTCATTATTTATATTTTGTAAAAGAAAGTTTACGCTATTTATTGTTTCTTCACAGGCTTGTACACTATTTATTGCAACTTTTCCTATTCCTGCTAATCTTGATTGATGAACTAATAAAATCTCTTTTTTTTCTTTACTTTGTATTTCTAATATCAATTTACTTTCTAAAGACTCATTTAATTCTCTTTGCTCTTTTACTTTTTCTTGTAATGTTGTATTTATTAACTCTAATTCAAAAGCTTTTTGATGATTACTTTTTTTCATATCTTCATTAAATTTCTCAAATTCTTTTTTTGTATTATTTAAGTCAAAAGTTAAAGGTATGATTATAGTTTTATAAATCAAAAAAGTGATAATACAAGTAGAAAGAAATAAAATACCTACTAAATAAAAAAACTCTTTTTCAAACAAGCTTTGTGTTAATTGAGAATATGAGAATAAGCCAATAAGTAAAATTAAAAAATTTAGAATAAATGCTCGCCTTACTATTTTAGACATATAAATTACCTTCTACTAAAGCTTTGTTCATGCTGTTCCTAAATTTATTAATTATGATTCAATTATAACTAATATTAATTAAAAAATAATATTTGATTAAAAAATGTTTTAAAAGAGAGTAAAAAACATAAGTTTTTTACTCTAAAAAATAAATATTAAACTTATTTATTTTCAGTAGTTTCATCGCTATTACTTGGAGTTTCTTCAATAATAGATTCTTTTTTTGCAGTTTCAATAATTGCATCAGAATGTAAATCTTCATCAACAAAAACTTTCCCACCAAATTCTGTAATAATTTCTCGTACTCTTTCTCCTATTATTACTTCAATTTCTAATAGTTCAGCAGTCATTTTTTCAATTGCAGGAGAGTTATCTCTTAATTTTTGTAAGACAATTTCATATCTTTCATTTAATAAATTTTTAGTATGGTCATCTAAATCTTTTGCCATTGCATCTGAGAAATCTTTTTGTGTTTGACCACCAAGGAATTGATTTGATCTTTTTTCTAAAACCATAAGTCCAGCAATATCACTCATACCATAAATAGTTGCCATTGATTTAATAATACCAGTTGCTCTTTCAAGGTCATTTCCAGCACCTGTAGAAATTTCACCAATAAATACCTCTTCAGCAGCTCGTCCACCAAGTAATACATCAACTTCAGCAATTAGCTCATGTTTTTGCATTAAGTATTTATTCTCTTCTGGAGTATTAAGTGTATAACCTAAAGCTGCTAGTCCTCTAGGAACTATTGATACTTTATTTACTTTATTTGCACCTTTTGTAATTTCAGCAATTAAAGCATGTCCAGATTCATGATAGGCAACAATTTTTCTTTCTTTTGGAGAAATTCTTTTTGATTTTTTCTCTAAACCAGCAATTTGTCTCTCAACTGCTTCTTTAAAATCACTTGGATCAACTTGATCTTTTGAAGCACGACCTGCTAAAAGTGCAGCTTCATTAATAATATTTGCTAAATCGGCACCTGCAAGCCCAGCTGTCATTTTGGCAATTTCTTTTAAATCTACATTTTTACCAAGTTTTACTTCTTTAATATGTACATTTAAAATTTCAATTCTTCCTTCATAATCAGGTTTATCAACTAAAACTTGTCTATCAAATCTTCCTGGTCTTAAAAGTGCTGGGTCTAAAACTTCTGGTCTATTAGTTGCTGCAAGAACTATAACAGGAGCTGCATCTGTTGAAAATCCATCCATTTCAGCTAAAAGTTGATTTAGTGTTTGTTCTCTTTCATCATTTCCACCCATAGGACCACCTGAGGCTCTGCTTTTTCCAATGGCATCTATTTCATCAATAAAGATAATTGCAGGTGCAACTTTTTTAGCTTGTTCAAATAAATCTCTAACTCTTGATGCTCCAACTCCCACAAACATTTCAATAAATGCAGAACCTGAAACTGATAAAAACTCAACATTCGCTTCACCAGCAACTGCTTTTGCTAAAAGAGTTTTCCCAGTTCCTGGAGGTCCTACTAATAAAACACCTTTTGGAATTTGAGCTCCAAGTCTTACATATCTATCAGGTGATTTTAAGAAATCAACAATCTCTTGAACTTCTTCTTTAGCTTCTTTATTTCCAGCCATATCATCAAAAGTTACATTTGGTTTTTCAGAATTTATCATTTTTTTAGATGAACCAATTCCAAGAATTCCTCCTGAACCTCCACCCATAGATTTTTGCATCCTTTTTGCAATAAACATCCAAATAGCAAAAAATATAAATATTGGTAAAACCCATCCAAATAAAATATCAGCTAAAACATTTTCTTCATTTATTCCACCGTATGAAATTGAATTTTTTTCTAACTCAGGAATTAATGTATCGTCTGGAATAACTCTTCTTGCTGTAAAAGTTGTAACTTGTCCTGTTCCTATTTTTGAAACAGCTTTTATTTGTGTATTTCCAATTCCAACATATTCAATTTTTCCAGAACTAATTAATGCTTTTAAATCTGAGTATGGAACTGTTTTGTTAGAAGTTTGCCCAAATGCTTGTATATTAGAATTTGAAGAATCTCCACCCATTTGTTGTTCAGGGAAAATTGCTTTAAATGCAAATATTGTAACTATTGAAAAAATTACAAAGATTAATAATGGGTTATTATTAAAAAAATTATTCCCATTTCCATTATTACCACTGTTATTATTGTTATTATTAAGATTATTATTTTGTTGTTTTTTAGCCATTAACTAAAACTCCTTCTTATTTTTAAATACAACACTCATCCACTCATTTTTATGAATAAGTTTGATTTGTTCTAAATCACTAAATTTACTTAATACTCTATTAATGTGTTTATCTAAAATACCTGAAATTATCAATATGCCATTTTCATTTAAACACTTTTTTAAATCAGAAGCAATCATAACTAAAACATCAGCAACAATATTTGCAATAACAACATCATATTTTTTTGTTGTTTTATTTGTTGAACCAATCCATGAATCATTAAATGATACACCATTTAAATCAAAATTTGCTTTTGTATCAATAACACAAACTTCATCTGTGTCACAAATATCAACAATACATCCTTTTTTTGCAGCAGCAATTGCTAAAATTCCGCTTCCAGTTCCTACATCTAAAACAGTTTGATTAGAAGTTACAAACTCATCAATAGCTTCAATACAAGAAGATGTTGTTTCGTGATGCCCTGAACCAAAAGATAAAGCTGGATTAATTATAATATCGATTTTCCCATCTTTTTCTTTTTCCCAAGATGGTCTAATATAAAAGTTTCCAACTTCAACGGCCTTTACTGATTGCTGATATTGTTTTATCCAATCTATATTTTCTTTCTTTTCGTAGGTAATTTGACATTTTATATTTAGTGCTTTAATAAACTCTTCTATCCCAAACATTAAATCTTCAAGTTCTTCTTCACTTCGAATTATCAATGTTCCATCTAGTTCTTCTATGGCATCTGTTGTTGTATCATTTAACAAATCTAGAAAAAGTTCATAATTAGCATCTGGTTTTAGTGTTAATTCATAATAGTATTTAGACAAATATTTTCCCTTATTACAACTATATATAATTTTTTCTTTATTTTTATAAAGTGGTATATTTTATCTAAATATCTTTTGAATCATATTAAAAAAGATTAAAAAAAGTTTTCTATCATATCTCGCATAATACTAATATCAGAGATTTTATTAATAATATCTCTAAATTCATTAGCACCCGTATAACCTTTTGAATAAGAGTGCAATAATTTTCTAAACATAATAGCGCCATGTGGTCCATGAAATTCTAACATTGCATCAAAATGTTCTAAAATTATCTCTTTTTTCATTTCATTTGAAATATCTTCAATTCCATGTTTTAATTGATAAAATACCCAAGGTTTTCCAATTGCACCTCGACCAATCATTACACCATCAGCATTTGTATACGCTAAAACTTCTTTAGCTTTATCATAATCTTTAATATCACCATTTGCAATAACAGGAATTGAAATAGCTTCTTTCATCTGTTTTATTGCATCATAATCAACAGGAGCTTTATATTTTCCTGCTCTTGTTCGTCCATGAACTGAAACAAAATCTGCTCCACAAGCTTCAACTGCTTTTCCAATTTCAACTGGAATTTTATCATTTACTCCAATTCTTACTTTTGCAGATGTATATTGTTTTTTTGAATATTTTTTAACAGTTGATAAAATCTCTTCAAGTTTTTTTAAATCACCTAAAAGATTTGAACCAGAACCATGATTAAAAACTTTAGGAGCAGGACATCCACAATTCAAATCAATTCCATCAATTCCATCGACATCATTTAAAAGTAAAACTGCATCACGAACTAACTCAACACTATTTCCAGCAATTTGTACAAAATATGGGTCTTCTGTTGGTGATTTTTCAATCATTTTTAAGGTTCGCTCAGATTTATAAACTAAAGCATTTGATGAAATCATTTCTGAAATTGTCAAATCTGCTCCAAATTTTTTAACAACAGAACGAAAGGGTAAATCAGTATAACCAGCAAGTGGCGCCAACACCATAAGGGGTCGGCTAAAATCAAGTTTTTTATTCATTATTTATAAGATATCGCTTCTAAATTGTAGTGTTTTCCAGCTTCTTTTAAATCTATTAAAGCTTTAAAGGCAGGATATTCATTATCTTTCGTATTTGCAAGAACTTCTCTCGCTTTATCAATCATTTCGTACTCAAATAATACATGTAAATAAGCAGGAATCGCATCTTCAAGTTCTAAAGATAATTTCTCAAATAATGCAATTATTTGATCAGGTTTTAAAATAGTTTCATAATTTTTTGCTAATGCTAAATAATCATTTTTATCATAATCTAAATCTTTTACAATTTTTAAAATTTCTTCACTTGTAAAACCAAATTCATTATTTACTGCATCTTTTTCAAAAAGTTTTTTAGCCATTTCTTTATCTAATTTTACATTTTTATATAGCTTTTTCATTGTTGTCATACTTTTTTCTTTTAAAACATTTTCAAAAGATTTTAAAACAATATTTGAAGAAAAACCTTCTGGTTTTTTAAGAACATCGACAGCAAAATCAATTTGTTCATTTACTTTATTTAACATATTTAAATTTGCTAAATTTGTAGTTTCATTTACTTTAAATGATTTATCACTTACATATTTACCATTTTTTACATCTTGAACATTTGCAACTATTTTGTTTAATTCATCATCAAAACATGAAAATCTATTTTCTTGTACATCAATTTTTAGTTGAGAAAGAATAGAAGAAAGATTTTTAAAATCTTGAGTTTTAAATTTATAAACTTCATTTTTATCAAGTAAATTTGATTTAATCATTTTAATCATAGTTTCATGGTCTTTTTTTACAGCTCGTTTTTTAAAATAATTAAGCATTGAGTACCATAAAATATGTAAATATGTTGCAAGAGCAAGTACCGATATAGGTGCAATTACCCATGCAGAAACTGGTAAAGAAAGGGAATATCCAAAAAATGAAACATTGTAGTCACCCAACTCTAAACTATATACATAACCAAATACGGCAACAATTAAAATTATTGAGAAAATAAAATATTTCTTAAAACCCATTTCCTATCCTTTTTTATTATACTAACTCTTATTATTTCTTCATTATACAAAAATGTTTATAAATTACTTATGATATGGATGATTATTTTGAATACTTAAAGCTCTAAAAATCTGTTCTGTTAATACAACATTTGCAACTTTATGTGCCATTGTTAAATCACTCAAAGAGATTGTTACATCACATTTTGTTAAAAACTCCCTTTGAAATCCATATGCTCCACCAATAAAAAAGTTAACTTCATTTTTATCTTCAATCAGTGCTGAAAAAGCATAAGTATCAACTTTTTTTCCTAAAACATCTAAAGCAATATTAAATCCTTTTAATAAAGGTTCATAGGTTTCACTATAAGAAAGTTGAGCTTCTTTTTCACCAATAGTTTGAGCTTTTGCAATATTTTTATTAAAAATATAAAAAACTTCTACTTTTGCATACTTAGAAGACATTTTTATAAACTCTTGAATAATTGAATCAAACTCATCTTTTGAAGGTTTGATTATTGAATAAATATTAATCTTCATAAAATCCACTTCCTACAACATTAAATCTAATGTTTTCTATAATATCTTCTACTTTTACTCCACCAATTGCACAAACCGGATGTTTTGATATTTTTGCCAAATAAGAAATTTTAGAACCCAAAATTGTTGATACATCTTTTGTATTTGTATTTTTATATGCACCAAGTCCAATCATATCTATTTCTAATTCATTAGCCTCTAAAATTTCTATTTCATTGTGTGTTGAAAGCCCAAGAAGTTTATCTTTTATTTTTAATCGAACTAACTTTACTGCTATTTTTTTATCTTTATGAATTTTATCTAAATCTTCTTGGCCCAAATGTAAACCATCAGCAAACTCGATTAATTCAATTTTATCATTGATAATTATTGGAATATTAAGCTCTAATTTCAAATATAAAAGATTCTTTTTTTGTTCTTGCAAAGATAATATTTTATCTCTGTATTGAATAATCTTTATATCCTTCTTTTTGCATAAATCAACAAATTTTTCCAGTGAGATATTTTTTTTTAGAAGTGTTTCATAATCACATAAAACATATAAAAGATTAAAAGCTTCAAGTTTAAAACTCAAAGCTTTTTCTAAATTTGAAGCCATCAATTATTAACTAATTTTTTCTTTTTTAAACATACTTAATAAATCTGTTAATGTTTGTTTCATAGCAGATCTATTTACAACCATATCAATAGAACCATTTTTAAGTAAAAACTCTGCTCTTTGGAACCCTACTGGTAAATCAGCCCCAATTGTTTGTTTAATAACTCTTTGCCCTGCAAATCCAATTAATGCACCTGGTTCTGCCATAATAATATCACCTAAAAATGCAAATGAAGCAGAAACACCACCCATTGTTGGGTCTGTTAAAATTGAAATATATGGAAGTTTTGCATGGTCAAGTTTTTTTAAAGCAGCTGAAGTTTTTGCCATTTGCATTAAAGCAAATGTTGACTCTTGCATTCTGGCACCTCCTGAAGCTGATATAATAATCAAACCTTGTTCTTTTGCAATAGCTCTATTTACTGCTCGTACAATTTTTTCGCCCTCAACAGAACCTAAACTTCCACCCATATAAGCAAAATCAAAAACTACTAATTGAACTGGTATTTCATTTATTTTTGCTTCTCCACTTACGACAGAAGATGTACGTCCTGTATTTTTAAGCGCTTCTTCTACTCTTTTTTTATAAGAAGTTTTATCAACAAATTTTAAAGGATCATTTGGTTTTAGTTCTACATCATATTCAACAAAACTATCTTTATCACTCAAAATTTCAATTCTTCTTTTTGCCCCAATTCTCATATGAAAATTACATTTAGGACAAATATTATTTTGACTTTCAACCTCTTTAAAAAACATTAAGGCATTACATTCAGGGCACTTAATCCAATGACTTGGTGCATCCTTTTTTGTTGGTTGTTCTTTTGATTTACTATCAAAAGAAATTTTGCTAAATAAGTTTCTTAAATCCATAATAATCCTTTAATCATTTTTAAATATTTTCAAATTTATCTAATTCGTCAAGTTTTTCCCAAGGATAATCACTTTGACCAACTTGTCCCCTTGCTGCTACATCTGCATAAAGAAAAGTTTTTTCACTTGGTTTATCTAAATTAAACTTTTGTGTAATCCATCTTGGTGTTAATGGGAAAGTATCCATTACAAATTGTGATAATTTATCATCATCAAATTTTGTATAAGAACCCATTGTATCAACTGATACTGATGTTGGTCGAGCAACTCCAATTGCATAAGAAATTTGCACAACTGCTTTTTTTGCTAAGCCAGATGCAACTATATGTTTTGCAATCCATCTTGCAGCGTAAAGTCCGCTTCTATCAACTTTTGTATAATCTTTAGAACTTTGAGCTCCTCCACCAATTGGAGAATATCCACCAAATGAATCAACAATTAATTTTCTTCCTGTTAATCCACTATCATGTAAAGATGAGTGATTTACATATCTTCCCGTTGGATTAATATGAATTATTGTTGAATCTTTATCATACATATTTGTAGGAAGTCCTGCATCATCTATTAATCCTTGGATTAATTCTCTTACTTCTTCAATTGGCATTCCTTCAACTGAAGGTGCACTTACAACTATTGTATGAATTTTTTGTGGATTACAATTTTCAAAATTTGCTTTTGTTCCATAATCAACTGTAACTTGTGTTTTAATATCAACACCTAATTTTTGGTTATGTTTTAATGCATAATTGTAAACTTTATCACATAACATTCGAGCATATGTAATTGCAGCTGGCATAAAATCAGCTGTTTCACTTGAAGCAAAACCAAACATGATTCCTTGGTCTCCTGCTCCTATTTCTCCATCAACTTGATCAACACCTTGATTAATATCAGGGCTTTGTTGATTTAATAAAACTTGAACTTGTACATCATCTGGATGTAAACATTGCTCTTTTGTAAAAGCTGATTTTCCGTCATATCCGATTTTTGCTAGTGCATCTAAAACTATTTTTTCATAATCTTTGTTTGTTAATTGAGCTGATGATTTTACTTCACCACCAATTACAACATGTTTTCCTGCTACAAAAACCTCTGAAGCTACCCTGCTGTCTTTATCTGCAATAATTAATTTATCAACGATAGAGTCAGCTATTATATCTGCGCATTTATCTGGGTGTCCAGGGCTTACTACTTCACTTGTAAATAAGTAATGTGTTTGTTTTTCCATTTTTGTTTTCCATCCTTTGTTTTCCACAAGAATAATCTTGAGTTGTTTTCCATCTTTTGTTTTCCATTTTTTGTTTTCTATATTTGTTAAGAAATTTAAAATAAAAATTTAAAGAATTCAATTTGCCATAAAGACAAAAAGTTGCTAATACTAACTAAAAAAAGCTGTTATTTACTTTTAATTGTTTTTTAGATTTTTCAACCAAATAACACAAATAAATAAGATTTATTCGACTGTTACAGATTTAGCTAGATTTCTTGGCATATCCACATCATTTCCAAGTCTTATTGAAATTTCCATTGAAAATAGTTGTAAAACAATTAACATTTCAAAAAACTCTAACATATAATGGTCACAAGAATTTATTTTCACAAAATCATCTGCCAAATCAAAATCAAGTGGTGAAATTGCACAAATAGTACTATCTCGTGCGCTTAACTCTTCTACATTTGATTTAATTTTATCATAGAGTAAATTTTGTGGCATTAGAGCTATTGTGAAAAGTTCAGGGTCTGCTAAAGCAATTGGTCCATGTTTCATTTCACCTGCTGGATAACCCTCTGCATGTAAATATGAAATCTCTTTTAATTTTAAAGCACCTTCAAGGGCAAGTGGGAAAAATACATCTCGACCAATAAAGAAAAACCCATGTCCATGTAAATATCTTTTTGATAACCTTTTCATTTTTTCATGGATTTTATCACTGATACAAAGTGACTTTGGAACTTCTCTTAAAGTATGTAACTCTTTTTGCATAGTTTCATCTGAGATTACATTTTTCGCTTTTGCAAAATATAAAGCTAACATCCATAAAACAACTGTTTGAGTTGAGAATGCTTTTGTTGAAGCTACTCCTTTTTCAATTCCTGCACGTGTAAGAATAGTTGCATCAGCTACTCTTGTCATTGAAGAGTTATCAACATTACAAACAACAAGTGTTTTAAGACCTGCATTTTTTGCCATTTTTAAAGCTTCTAAAGTATCAGCTGTTTCTCCACTTTGAGAAATTACGATAAATAAAGTATCTTTTGTTAAAAGTGGTTCTTTATATCTAAATTCACTTGCAATTTCTACATTACATTTAACTTTTGATAACCTTTCAAAAAGATATGAAGCTGTTAATCCTGCGTGATATGAAGTCCCACAAGCACAGATTTTTATCTCATTGATTCCTTCAATTATAGAAGAATTAATTTCATCAAATATAATCTCTTCATCTTTTATTCTTCCAAGCATACAATCACTAACAACTGTACTTTGCTCATAAATCTCTTTTTCCATAAAAAATCTATAACCATCTTTTTGAGCAAATTGTTTTGAAGTTGGTAAGCTTGACCAAGAGTAATTATCATTAAAAAACTCTATTGATTCAGCACTAGCAATTCCACCAACTCCATCTTCTAAATAAACAACACTTGAAGCTAATCCAATTAAAGGAGCATCGGAAGAAGAAAATAAAACTTCCTCTTTTTCATTTCCCTTCGCTACGATTAAAGGGCTTCCATGTTTAAAGAAAAATACTTTTTTTGGATCTGCTTTTGTGATTAAAAGAATCGAAAAAGCACCTTCAAGTCTAGTAATAGTATTTTGAAAGGCTTTTTTTGTGTCATTTAATTTGTTATAAAAATTTTCAAATAAGTGAACAATAACTTCTGTATCTGTTTGTGAAACAAACTTATGACCTTTGGCTGTTAACTCTTCTTTTAATTCTTTATAGTTTTCAATAATTCCATTATGAACAACATAAGAGTATTCACCTAAATGTGGATGTGCATTTAATTCTGTTGGTTTTCCGTGTGTTGCCCATCTAGTATGTCCAATTCCTAGTTCATAACCAGTTGAAGCTGTTGCATTAACTTTTTCTTCAAGATTTACAAGTTTTCCTAAAGCTTTAAAAACATCAATTCTATCATTTTTTAAAACAGCAATTCCAGCACTATCGTAACCTCTGTACTCTAACTCTTTTAAACCATCTAATAAAATTTTTGTTGTCTCTTTTTTACCAATATAACCAACTATTCCACACATCAAAAAAACCTTTTTTCAAATTTTAATTGTAATTATTATATTTAATAGTTACTAAATATGTGCTTTTCGCACTTTTTTTGTTATTTTATAAATTTAAATTTTTTATAAATTCATCATGAATTTTACCATTTGAAGCAACTAAATATTTATCTTCAAATAAATTATATTCACCACCACTTATATTTGAAACTTTTCCACCAGCTTCTGTAAGAATTAAAACTCCAGCACTTACATCCCAAGGTCTTAAATTCATTTCATAATATCCATCAAATGTTCCCTTTGCCACATAACATAAATCAAGTGAAGCTGAACCCAATCTTCTTAAATCTTGACAAAGTGGTAAAACATCTTTTATTTTTTTTACAACATCATTTAAGTCATTTTCATCTGTTCCACTTGTGTATGGAAAACCTGTCGCTAATAATGCTTTTTGAAAATTATCTTCATGGCTAACTTTTAGTTTTTTACCATTTAGAAATGCACCTTTGCCTATTTTTGCTGTGTATAATTCATCTAAAATTGGATTATAAACTATCGCTAAATATGGTTTTTTATTTTTATAAACTCCAACAGAAATTGCAGTGTGGGGAACTCCATTTACAAAGTTTGTTGTTCCATCAATCGGATCAATTATAATTGAGTTATTAAACTCTATATTTGTATTGTCTGATTCTTCTGCGATGATGTTAAATTCTTTAAATCTTTTAGAGAATTTCTTTTTTAAATATTTTTCAACTGTCACATCAAACTGAGTTACTAAATCTTTTTTAGCTTTAAAAGTAATATTTTTATCTGTATAAAATCCCTCTTTTAAAATCTTTCCTGCTTTTTTTATTATTTTTATTAAATCTTTTTTCATTACTTACTCTTTCTTGTTTTTTGTATTTTATCCAATTATGAACAAAAGTTAATATTTTATTCATTAGTAGTTCATATTTAAAGCCTAAAATTCTTCAAAATAATAAAGGAAATCTATTGATTTTTTATGCAATAAAAGCTTTGATGGCGAATAAACTAAAAACTACTCTTATTTATTTAAGTTTGATTTTTTCAATTGTTTCTATTTTTTTAATTAGTTCAATTTCAAATGGAATAATCACAATGTACTCTTCAATGCTTAAAAGTGACGGTGATATTATCATCACTCAATCAAAAATTTCTGATACATTTTTTTCAAATGTAAATATAAATTTAATAGAACAAATAAATAAGATTCAAGGTGTGAAAGAATCATCAGCATTAATTGTAGGTGCAAGCCCAGTTGAAAAACTTCCAATAGTTGCTGTTTATGGTGCAAGTTCTAATAGATTTAAAAATTATGAATTAATTGCTGGAAATTATCCATTAAAAGATGAAGTAATTGTTGGAAAATCTATTTACGACCAATTAATAAATAAAAATGAAATCAAAATTGCAAATAAAACTTTTAAAATCTCTGGAATTTTCAAAAGTGAAATTGGTTTTGAAAATGGTGGAGTTGTTTTAACTATTAGTGATGCTGGAGAAATTTTTAATAAATCAGCTTCTATGATTATGGTAAACACTGAATTAAATTCAAATGTTGAAAATATCATCAATGATATAAAAGTTATAAGTGAACAAATTGATGTTAAATCAACTCAAAATTTTGTAGATAACTATAATCAATTTAAAATCATAAAAACCTCATCAAATGTTATTTCATTTATTGCCTTTTCTATGGGACTACTTGGAATCGTAAGTTTAATGAGTATCACAATAAATCAAAGAAAAAGTGAATTTGGAATCAAAAGAGCTTTAGGAATAAGTACTTCTAAAATTGTTTATTCAATTATGACGGAAAGTTTTATTTTGGGACTTACTAGTTTTATAAGTGCTTTTGTCATTTCGCATATTGTTCTGTTTTCTATAAAAAACATCTCAAGTTTACAAGGTTATGTAAATGGTGAAATCTCAAATGAACTAGCTTTTTATATTTTTATAACTTCGATTTTTATGGCTATTTTTGGCTCAATAATTCCAGCTTTAAATGCTGCTAAAACAGATCCAGTTGAATTAATTCAAGGAAATAAAATATGATGACAATTACAAATCTAACTCACTATTACAATAAAGATTTAGCATTAGAAAATATAAACCTAGAGATAAAAAGTGGTGAATTTATAGCAATAATTGGAGAAAGTGGAAGTGGAAAGTCTACGCTTTTATCTGTTTTATCAACCCTTTTAAAACCAACTAGTGGAGATATTGTTTATGAGGGAATAAACTATAAAGATATAAAAAATATAGATGATTTTAGGAAAAACAATATTGGTTTTATCTTTCAATTCCACTATTTAATCAACTATTTAAGTGTAAAAGAAAATATAAATCTTGCAAATGAAAAGGCTTCAAAAGAAGAGATTTTTGATTTATTAAAACTTTTAGGAATTGAAAATTTAATAGACAAATATCCAAATGAAATTTCAGGAGGTCAAAGACAAAGAGTTGCCATTGCTAGAGCTTTGATAAATAATCCAAAAATTATTTTTGCAGATGAACCAACTGGAAATTTAGATTCAAAAAATTCTTTAAATGTATTTGAGTTATTTAAAACTTTTGCAAATAAAGGAACAACAATTATCGTAGCAACTCATGATAAAAGTTTAGCCGAGTTAGCAAATAAAATTTATGAAGTAAAGGATGGAAAAATTGAATAATTTTAGTAATTTTATAGATAAAAACTTCAAAATATCTATTGCATTTTTTGCACTTGGACTTTTTTTCGGAATTGTTTATTCAATAAATCTTTTAGGTTTTAGTTTAAATTCTGAAACATTAAATCCAGCAAATATGAGAGCTATTCATATTTCTTTAATGCTTTATGGATTTATTCCCTTAATGCTTTCATATTTACCTTTTTTACTTATAAATAAAGAAGTTGGTTTTGATAAAGAAGGTCTTAGATATTTAAACCTTTATACTATTTTTTGGTATATCTTTTTGGTTTTTATGGTTGTAAGTTTGCTTTTAGGGAAAAACAGAGGTTTAGCTTTTTATGATTTTGCTTATGAATTAAACTTTTTATTGGCACTTGCAGGTGTATTTTATATCATAGCTTTATATAAATTTGTTAGACTTTATATGACTCTTCCTTTATGGATAAAAGTGTGTTTAAGGGTTGTAATAATAGCTCCTATAACACTTTTAATTTTAATGAATCCAATTATTGGACAAGTTGAAAGTACAGTTACAGGTCCTCATGGAGATAACACTTTAGGAATGAGTTTAGCTTTAATTCCAATTTATTATCTAATCATCAAACTATTAAATAATGGTGAGTTTAAAGCTAGATGGAATATTTTATGGATTATTCCAACTGTTTTTTATTTTGGAACAGTTTTATTCAGAATCTTTTTTGAACCACTAACTTACAATCAAGAGTGGGTTGCTCAATATCTAACACTTTTATATGTTCCACTTTTATATAGATGGTTTAAAGATAGCAATATTCAACCATATGCAAAAAAAGCTTTATTAATTTCAATATTAGCTTTTTTGTTTGTGGATATTGAAGGAAATATTATTTTTATTCCGGAAATCAGATGGTTATTTCACAGAAATGATTTAGTTATTGCTCATGCTCATGTTGCGATGGGAATATCTGTGTTTTTTATGGTTATTTCAATGTTTATAAACAGTATAAAAGAACTTCAAAAATCTATCTATTTAAATAGCTATTTGTTTGCACTTTTAGGAATATTTATAGTTTTAAGTATCTCAGGATTTGTTCAAGCTGGATTTTTAAATATCTCAAGTGAAGTTTTATGGATATTTAGAACTGCTTTTGGTTTTTTTGCTTTAGTTTTTATTTTTGCTTTTTTAAAAATGAAAACAACTTATTCAAGAGTAGAACTTTATAATATCGCTGGAATTTTAAGTGATGGTTTAGGAGGAGTATTTTTAATACTTCTTGCTAGTTTTATTTATCCTTTAATTGGATTTAGTTTTAGTGGAGTTTATGAATATGTGGTTTTTGCTTTTGTAAGTATGACTGGAATCATTCATTATATGGCTTTAAAAAATCCATCAAGCCAAGTGGTTTTAATGAACTTAACAGTGATTATTAGAGTATTTGCAAGTTCCGTATTTTTCGCTCTTTTTGCTAGTGGAAAACTAGGATATGAAGCCTTAGCTATTTGTTTATTTGACTTGAGTTTTGTTTTTGTTTATTTAATCTATTTTTATGAAAAGGAGAAGTTATGCAAAGATTAATTTTAATATTTTTTATAGCAAGTGAACTTTGTTATTATCTTCTTATTGCACAAACTGGAATTGTTGAATACTTTTCATCAAATCTATTTTTAATAGCTCCTCTTCCAATAGGTGGAGTTATTGGTTCATTGTTAGTTTCATATATAAAAATAGATATTAGAAATAAAATCTCTATTTTTTTAACTATTCAGTTAATTATGAGTTTTTTATATCCAAACTTCAATATGGTAACTCTATTTATCCTAGGATTTGCAGTGGGTTCTATGGCTCCTTTAATTATAAATGAGATAAAAAAAGCAACACTTCTTGAATTAGGACTAGCGCTAAGTTTATCTTATGTAACTGGAACTTTATTGTTTAATTATGAAGTTGAAGCAAGGGGAATTATTGCAATTAGCTTAACAACAATTACATTAATTGCTTCAAGATTTTTACCAACAAATGAACCTATAAAAAAATCAAATCAAGAGTTTGCTTTATTAATGATGGTTTTATGGGTATTTTTAGATTCAACTCTTTTTGAATCGCTTTCAAGGGATATTAC
>JAQVLW010000002.1:75506-91947 GCA_028703945.1 Aliarcobacter sp.
TTGCTTCAAGATTTTTACCAACAAATGAACCTATAAAAAAATCAAATCAAGAGTTTGCTTTATTAATGATGGTTTTATGGGTATTTTTAGATTCAACTCTTTTTGAATCGCTTTCAAGGGATATTACAATTTCTATTTGGAGGGATGGTTTTACCTTTCAAATTGCCCTATTTCATGTAATTGGAGTATTTTGTGCTTTATATTTTAAAATTGAGAGAAATCAAAAAAGTTTATTTATTTTGACTTTATTTGCAGCTTCATATCTATTTTATTTTTTAAGGCAAGGGGATATTCTGTCAATAGTTTATCCATTTGTAATATCTTATTATAATGTAGTAATTTTACAAACTATTGCAAAAAAAGATTTTAAAACTATTACATTTTATATGATTTTTATTGGTTGGATGGCTTCTGGTGCAGGGCTTTTTGTAGCTTTGTCAAATTTAATCTTATTTGTTCCAATTATTTTATTATTAGCAATATTTAAAATAATGTTGAGTGAATATAAACCAAATAACAAGGAGATAAAATATGTTTAGATTATTATTAATATTAAGTTTAGGTCTATTTGCAAATGCAAATAGTTTAATGGTACAAAAAGGTGAGATAAAAGCTCTCACAGAGGTTTTTGCAGATGGACAAATAAATCCAACTACAAAAAATGTAAAAGCTGATTTAACAATTGAAAATGGTATTGAATCAATCAAAGGTAAAATTTATTTTGATACCTTAACACTAATAAGTGAAAAAAAAGACAGAGATACAAATATGTATAAGTTATTGAATGTAGAAAAATTCAAAACAATCTCTTTTGATATTAAAAGTATCACAAAAAATGAAACTAATTATGAAATAAAAGGTGCGTTAACATTAAATGGTGTTACAAAAAATATTAAAGCAAAAATTATTATTAATCAACAAAATAATGAGATTTTATTAAATGGAGGTTTTTCATTTAACCTTACAGATTTTAATTTAGAACCACCAAAAATGCTTTTTTTAACTGTTAGAAATCAAATAGATATCTCTTATAATATTTCATTAAATGAAGTAAAATAGATGTTACAAAAACTTATTTTATCAATGATAGTTTGCATCTATGTAAATGCAGGTACATTAAAAATAGATGATAAAATAAGTACTTTTTCACTAGTAAATCAGTTTGATAAAATTCATACTATTACTAGTGAAATTTCAATAATTATAGTAACTTTCCAAAAAGAAACTACAAATCTTGTAAATGATTTTTTATCATCAAAAAATAGTGATTTTTTAGATAAAAATAACACTATTTTTATAAATAATATTTCATCTATTCCATCTATTGTTGTAAAAATGTTTACTATTCCAAAAATGAGAGATTATAAATATGATATTTTGTTAATTTACAATGAAAACAATAAAAAATTTATCGAAGAAGAAAAGAAAATTACTGTTTATTTTATACAAAATGGTTATATAAAAGATATTAAATTTATATCATCTATATATGAGTTAGAAGGAGTTTTTAAATGATTCTTTCTCATGTTCAAACAATTGATATTTCTGTAAAAAGTGCAAAACTAAATGATTTAAAAATTTTGCATTTAAGTGATTTACATATAAATAAAAAAACAGATCTTGAAAATGTACAAAAACTTGTAAATTTATGTAATGATTTAGTTTTTGATTTTTGTGTTATAACTGGCGATATAATTGATACGAAAGTAAAATTTATAAAAGAACAACTTCAAATTTTAAATACTTTAAAATTTAAGGTTTATTACATAAGTGGAAATCATGATTTGTTTTATGGTTTAGAAGATTTAAAAAATGAACTTTCTAATTTTATTTTTATGGATAATTCTTGCAAAGAATTTATTTATAAAAATGAAACTATATTCCTAGCTGGTCTTCCTGATAGATTTTCAAAGTTTTTTGGTATAAAAAGAGAAGAACAAAAAATAAAAAACTATCTTTTAAATGAACCCTCTATTTTTATCTCTCACCAACCAAAAGATTATAAAATCGCACTTGATGGAAATACAAAGCTTTTTTTATGTGGACACACCCATGGCGGTCAAATTTATCCTTTTCATTATTTAGTAAGACTTGTACAACCATTTCTTGCTGGAATATTTTATAAAAAAAATACAGCTATTTATGTAAATAAAGGTTTAGGAACTTGGGGTTTAAAATATAGATATAAAGCAAATGCAGAAATAACAATAGTTAAATTAATCGCAAAAAGTGTAGAATAATTTATGAAAATTTTAATAATAGAAGACGACCTAAAAATAATTAACTTTTTAAAAAAAGGCTTAGAAGAAGAGTGCTATATAGTTGATTTTTCAACAAATGGTGATGAGGGTTTATACCTTGCAAGTGTAAATGAATATGATTTAATTTTACTTGACATTATGCTTCCAATTAAAAATGGAATAGAAGTTTGTAAAGCTCTAAGAGCTTCAAAAAATGAAACTCCAATTATCATGTTAACAGCTAAAGATTCTATTGAAGACAAAATCAAAGGTTTGGATATTGGAGCAAATGATTATTTAGCTAAACCTTTTTCTTTTGCAGAATTACTTGCAAGAATTAGAGTTCAACTAAGAACTATAAATTCAAGTCAAACAAAAATTTCAATAGCAGATTTAGAACTAGATTTATTAAATAAAACAGCAGTTAGAGCAAATGAAAATATTACTTTAACAGCAAAAGAGTTTGCCCTGCTTGAATATCTAATAAAAAATAAAGATAGAGTTCTGAGTGAAACTACAATAAATTCAGCTTTATCTTCATTTGAAGATTCAAATATTAGCAATATTGTAAATGTTTATATTTATAGATTAAGAAATAAAATAGATAAAAATTTTAAAAATAAATTAATTAAAACAGTAAGAGGAATAGGATTCAAAATAAGTGATAAGTAATCTATCAATAAAGAAAAAACTTTTAATTTATAGCTTTTTAATACAAGTAATTATTCTTACAATTTTTTCTATTTCA
Organism: Aliarcobacter sp.; assembly: GCA_028703945.1. Lineage (GTDB taxonomy): Bacteria > Campylobacterota > Campylobacteria > Campylobacterales > Arcobacteraceae > Aliarcobacter. The sequence continues at coordinate 78,495 of JAQVLW010000002.1, forward strand.
TTATACAAAGCCCTTGAAATATCCACTTTAGATGAACTTCAAGCAACTCTAAAAGTAATAATACTTGATATTACAGATGATGTATTAAAAAAAGATAAAATCACAAATACTATATTAGATGAAGATAAAGAGTATCATTTTGAACCTTTATACATAAGAATATTAGATGATAATACGCATGAAATGCTCATCCAAACACAAAATTTTCCAAATAATATTGAACTTGATAACAAATATCTAAATAAATTAAAACCAAGTATTATTACATTTGAAGAACAAAATAAATTTTTAGTAAGTAGCATAAAAATAGATTTCCATGGTGAAAAAAATATAATAATTGAAGTTATAACAACAAAAGAAATACTTACTTCAACTTTAGAAAATATTATATATATTTTAGGTTTTATTCTACCAATTACCCTAATATTAGCAGTTTTTGCTGGTAAATTTTTAATCTATAAATCATTTTCACCAATAGAAAATGTATTATTTGAACTAAAACAAATAAATGCAAATGATTTATCAGCAAGACTAAAAACAACAAAAAATCAAGATGAAATAAACCAATTAATCCATGAAGTAAATAATTTACTTAGTAGATTAGAATCTTCTTTTGAAAGAATTTCTCAATTTAGTTCTGATGCTTCCCATGAATTAAAAACACCACTTACAATCATAAGAGGTGAAATTGAAGTTACTCTAAGAAAAGAAAGAACTCTAGACGAATATAAAAGTGCACTAAATAACTCTCTAAATGAACTTACATTAATTGAACAAACCATCAATGATTTACTATTTTTGGCAAAAAATGAAAAAGATTTAATAGTAGATAAACAAGAAAATTTCTATTTTGATGAATTAATTGATGAATCAATAAATGAAATTAAAAGTTTTGCAAAATTACATCAAGTTGAAATTAATTTTGTATTGGAAGATAGTATAGAATTTAAAGGTTTTCCAAATCTTTTAAAAATAGCATTAAAAAATGTTTTAAAAAATGCTATCCAATTTAGTCATAGAAATTCACAAATTATAGTAAAAAGCTATATAAATGACGGTATTTTTAATATTTCAATTCAAGATTTTGGAATAGGAATTCCACTAAATGAACAAGAAAAAATATTTGAAAAGTTTTATAGAACAGATAAAAGTAGAAACAAAAATTCAGGTGGAACAGGACTTGGAATGTCTATTTTAAAAAAGATAATTGATATTCATAAAGGTATAATAAAAATTAAAAGTAAAGAAAATATTGGTACGACGATTATCTTATCTTTTTAAAAAATAATTTCTATTAATTTAGTTTATTGTGAGTAAGCTGAGATAGACCATCGATGGAATCGACAATCTGTTCTCATTAAGATGGGTGTGGGAATAATCAGAGACTGATTACATACCCATACCACCCATACCCATACCACTCATGTCTGGCATAGAAGGCATTGAAGGTTTATCTTCTTTAATATCAGTAACTGTAGCTTCTGTTGTTAAAAGTAAAGATGCAACTGAAACAGCATTTTGCATAGCAACTCTTTCAACTTTTGCAGGATCCACAATTCCAGCTTCAAACATATCTACGTATTCACCAGTGGCAGCATTAAATCCTAAATTTTCATTTGTAGATTTTTCAACTTCATTTGCAACAACACCAGCATCATATCCAGCATTTGTAGCGATTTGTTTTAAAGGTGCTTTAATAGCTCTAAAAATGATTGCAGCACCAATTGCTTCATCACCTTCAAGTTCCAGTTTAACTTTAGCAGCAGCTCTAATTAGTGCAGCTCCTCCACCAATTACAATTCCTTCTTCAACAGCAGCTCTTGTTGCACTTAATGCATCATCAACTCTATCTTTTTTCTCTTTCATTTCAGTCTCAGATGCAGCTCCAACTTTAATAACAGCTACTCCTCCACTTAATTTTGCAAGTCTTTCTTGTAATTTTTCTTTATCATATTCAGAAGTTGTATTTGAAATTTCTGCTTTAATTTGTCCAATTCTAGATTTAACTCTTTCTTTATCACCACTTCCATCAACGATAGTTGTGTTATCTTTATCAATTACAACTTTTGTTGCCGTTCCTAAACAAGAGAAATCAGCAGTTTCAAGTTTCATTCCCATCTCTTCAGAAATTACAGTTCCACCTGTTAATACAGCAATATCTTCAAGCATAGCTTTTCTTCTATCACCAAATCCTGGAGCTTTAACAGCTGCAATATTTAAAGAACCTCTTAATCTATTTACTACTAAAGTTGCTAATGCTTCACCATCAACATCTTCAGCAATAATTACTAAAGGACGACCAGATTGATTAACTGATTCTAAAATTGGTAACATCTCTTTTAAAGAAGAGATTTTTTTCTCATATAATAAAATAAATGGATTAGTAAATTCACCAATCATTTTTTCAGCATTAGTTACAAAATATGGAGATAAATATCCTCTATCAAATTGCATTCCCTCAACAACTGCTAATTCATCAGAAATACCTTTTGCTTCTTCAACAGTGATAACTCCATCTTTTCCAACTTTATCCATAGCTTCTGCAATCATAGCTCCAATTGCTTTATCAGAGTTTGCAGAAATAGTAGCAACTTGCTCAATTTCAGTTTTATTAGCAACAACTCTTGATGCTTTTTTAAGTTCAGCCAAAATTGCTTCAGTAGCTTTATCCATACCTCTTTTTAAGATAATTGGATTAGCACCAGCTGTTACATTTCTTAATCCCTCTTTGAAAATTGAGTGAGCTAAAATAGTTGCAGTTGTAGTTCCATCTCCTGCTTCATCAGCAGTTCTTGAAGCAACTTCTTTTACAAGTTGTGCTCCCATATTTTCTAAAGTATCTTTTAATTCAATCTCTCTTGCAACTGAAACACCATCTTTTGTGATTGTTGGAGCTCCAAAAGATTTTTGTAATAATACGTTTCTACCTCGTGGTCCCATTGTAACTTTTACAGCATCTGCTAATTTTTCAACACCTGCATATAATCTATTTCTTGCGTTATCACCAAATAAAACTTCTTTTGCCATTACATAACTCCTATAACATTTTCAATATTTAAAATTAAGTACTCTTGTCCATCAAGCTTAAATTCAGTTCCTCTAAATTGTTCAAAAACAATTGTATCTCCAACTTTTACATCTTCAACTTTATTTCCAATAGCTACAACTTCAGCTGTATGTGGTTTTTCTTTTGCATTATCTGGAATATAAATTCCACTTGCAGTTTTATTTTCTACTTCTGTTCTTTTAACAAGAACTCTTTCACCTAGTGGTTTAAAATTCATGGTTATTTCCTTTTATATTATGTAATAAATTTCTATTAAAACTTAGCATTTAGCACTCTAAATTTCTAAGTGCTAAATTTTATTGAATTTTCTGAAATTTGTCAAGAGGTTTGAGTTAATTTGACTAAGAGTTTAAAATTTATTTATGTCTATTTATATATATTAGAAGTAATTCTTCTAAAGATTCTTTTAGATTTAAATCAAAAGTCTCAAGTATATTTATACATTTTAAAGCTAAATCATCTGCGCTTTTAATGGCACCTTGAAGTCCTAACAAATTTACAAATGAATTTTTTGCTTCATCATTTTTTGTAGTTTTTCCAGCTTCTTCTTCACTACAAGTTTCATCAATAATATCATCTTGTATTTGAAATAAAAGTCCTAAATCAATACCAAAATTATAAAGTTTTTCTTGAGTTAGTAAGTCATATTCACAAATAATTGCACCCATTTTAAGGCTTGCTGCTATTAATTTTGCAGTTTTATGAATATGTAAAAATTCTAATTGATTTAACTCTAATTTTTGGTTTTCGAAATAACAATCAATTGCTTGACCAATTATCATTCCATCAATTCCACCATTAGAAGTTAAACACTTAATTAATTCTATTTTAATGTCATTTGATAATGAGGCATTTGCAATTAAATTAAAAGCTTCCGTATTTAAAGCATCTCCAACAAGAATAGCCGTAACTTCATCATATTTTTTATGTAAAGTTTGAAACCCTCTTCTTAAATCAGCATTATCCATAGCTGGTAAATCATCGTGAATTAGTGAGTAAGTATGTAGGAATTCTAAACCCAGAGCGACAGGTAAACAATTTTGAATTAATAAATTTTTATTAGATTTTATAACACTCAACATTAGCATTGGTCGAAATCTTTTTCCACCAGCTTTTAACATATCAGCAAGAGCATCTTCAAAGTATGGGTGAAAAGTTTTTGAGTTAGGAAGATTATTTAGTAAATAATCTTCAAATAAAGATAGTAATTTTTCCATAGTATTATTTTTGTCCAAAAGACCCTATTCCACCCATCATATTCATAGCCATCATTTTTTTGTTTTCATCACTTTGTTTAATTACATCATTCATACACGATATTAACAAAATTTGTAAAGAATCTTTATCTTCAAGAAGCGAATCATCAATTTTTAAATCTATTACTTCTGAATTTCCATTAATAGAAATTTCAATCATTCCACCACCAGCTTTTGACGTAAAAATTCTAGCAGCATTTTCATCTTTTGATTTGTTTGCCATATCTTGAAACTGGTTTAACATATCACCTAAATTTAGGTTTTTTAAATCAATTCCCTCAAACATGGTCGCTTCCTATAAGTTCATGAGTTATTAATTCAATATTATTTTTCTCATCAACCAAAACAACTGTTGGTTTATAATTTTCAAGTTCAGATTCACTATAAGAAGCATAAGAAATAACAATGATTTTATCACCAATTTCCACTTTTCTAGCAGCTGCTCCATTAAGACACATATCTTTTGAACCAGCTTTTCCTTTTATTACATAAGTTTGGAATCTTTCACCATTATTAATATTTACAATATCAACTTTTTGTCCAACTCTTAAATTTGATGCTTTCATCAAATCTTCATCAATAGTGATAGAGCCAACATAATTCAAGTTTGCATCAGTTACAGTTGCCCTATGAATTTTGCTATACAGCATATCAAATGTCATATATAAATCCCTTTTTATTTTACTAAACTAACAGCTTCGCCCCAATATTGTGAAGGTATCAAATATTCTTCAACTGGGTTCCCACCTAATATATGTTCTTCTACTATTTTATCTATTTTTTCCTTAGATAAGTGAGAATACATGAAATGCCCTGGCTCAACTAGCATAACAGGTCCCATTTGGCATCTTCCTAAACATGAAGTTCTTACAATTTGTACAGGTCCCATTATTCCAGCTTTCATTAAACTTTGTGCAGCATGATTAAATAAATCTCTTGTATTTTCATTTACACACGAAGGTTTTGGCATTCCAGGAGGTGATGATTGTTCACATTTGAACATATAAAATGTAGGTTGAGGGATACTTGGCATTTCCATAAATTTTCCTTTTTGTAGAGCGTTCTATAACACTTTTTTGAATTTTAACACTTTTTTTTTAAATTCTACTAAAAAACCTTTTTTTATCTTTTTTTAAATCTAAAATAATATACTATTTCCCAAATTTACGAAATTAAGGATTATTATGAAAAAAATATTGTTTACTCTTTTTTCATTTGTTTTACTTTTAGAAGCTTCAAATCCTACTGCAATAGTTGAAACTTCAAAAGGAAATATTAAAATTGAATTAAGAGCAGATATGGCTCCAAAAGCTGTTGAAAACTTTGTAACACATTCAAAAAATGGTTATTACAATGGGCTTATTTTTCATAGAGTTATAAAAGACTTTATGATTCAAGGAGGAGATCCAACAGGAACAGGTGCAGGTGGTGAATCTATTTGGGGTGGAAAATTTGCAGACGAATTTGCACCAAATGCAGTATTTGATAAAGCAGGAATTTTAGCAATGGCAAATGCAGGTCCAAATACAAATGCTAGTCAATTTTTTATTACAACAGTACCAACATATTGGTTAAATGGAAGACATACAATTTTTGGTTATGTTAAAGAAGGTTTTGATGTTGTTAAAAAGATTGAGAATGTGGACACAAATGGAAGATATGAAGGAAATAAACCTTTAGAAGATGTAAAAATTATATCTATAAAAATAGAAGAATAAATCAAGATTTTCTTGATTTATTTACTTAAATTTTATTCTAACCAAATATTTTATTCATAAAATTTTTATCACCGTGTGCAATTATCTGTTTTTCAAGATTTTCAATTTTAATTGTTTCTTGTTTTGCTTTTTCTTTCCAATATTCTAACTTTTGTAATAAAACTTCATCAGTTTGAATAGTCTCAATTTTTTCACTTAATTCATTTATTTTATCTGATAATTCACCAATTTTAGTCTCATAATTTACTCTTTGTTGTGAAATTGTTTTTTCACTATCCATTTGAAGTTGAGCTAATTTATCTTTTGTTTTTTTATTTTCTAATCTTAAATCACTATTTTCTTTTGAAAATTTAAAAGCTAAGTTTTCATCAGAATTCTTTTTATATAATCCCAATTCTGTTTTAAGATTTTTATTTTCTAATCTAAATTTTTCATTACTATAAATATATTTATCAATAATTTTTAAAGATTGCATTTCTTCTATTTGAGCTTTTTCTAACTGATGTTTAAGATCATTAATTACTTGATTTTGTTCTAAATTTCCCTCTTTACTTCGTATGAAAATATCACTTTTTTCTTTCATCAAAGCTAATACAAGTTCTCTTTTTTTCTTTAATTCTTTTGTAATATCTCTTTGAATTGAAATAGCACCTGTCATATCGCCTGTTTCATCAAGAGTAGGAATTACAAAAGCATCTGTAGTAAAAGCTGTACCATCTTTTTTTATATTTTTAAGTTTCCCTTGCCAAGATTTGTTATTTAAAATATTTACATATAAATTAGTATAAATATCACTCGCCATATCTTGATATTTTAAATATTTCAACTCTTTTCCAATTAACTCTTCACTATTAAAACCTGAAATTTCGCAAAATAATTTATTTACATATATAATATTTAAATGCGTATCTGTTTTTATAACAATATTATTTGAGTTGATTATTTCTTTATATTTTTCTAGTTCTTCTCGTTGTTGTTTTAATAAAAATTCTTGGTATAAATTACTTACTATATCGTTAAATAAAGACAATAAATATCTAATATCAATTGGTTTTACAATATATTCCTGAACTCTTAATTTTATGGCTTCTGCCAAAAAATCACTATCTGAATGAGCAGTTGCAAAAATAATTGGTATTTTATTATCAATAGTACGAATTTTTTTTATCATTTCTATACCATTTAATTCGGGCATATTAAGGTCCGTTAAAATCAAATCTATTTCATCTTGATTTTCCAAAAAAGTGCGTAAGCCTTCTTTCCCATTTTTTGCCACATGAACCATAGAAAAAAAGTTTGACAATAACTGAGATAATTCAACCCTAATTACGTCATCATCTTCTACATATAAAAGGGTAAACTTTTTTAACAGATTCTTATCTATACTCATAAAATCACTTATTATTTATTTTTAATCTCTTAATTCGTCTTTTGCAACAACTCTTTCAATATCCATTACTACTAGCATTTGGTTATTTGCAAGTCTAATATAACCTTTTAGGTATTTTGATGGAATTGCTGAACCCATTTCAGAAACAGCAGCTAACATACTTGTATCAAGTCTTTGTACATCATCAACTAAATCTACAACTATTCCTATAATTCTTTTATCCTCAGTAATAACTGCAATTACAGATGTATTTTCATCATAAGTTCCAGGACCCGTATTAAATTTAAGTCTAACATCTAAAATTGGAACAACTTCACCTCTTAAACTAATCAAACCTTTTACCCATTTTGTAGTATTTGGTAAAGGAGTAATATTATCTGGATATGTTAAAATTTCTCTAATTTTTGGCAATTCAATTGCATACTTCATTGCACCCAATTCAAATGTCATAAACTCACTTGTATTTGCATAATCTATAACTTTTCTTTCATTATCTTCCATAATACATTCCTTTTTATAACCACAAGAGTTTTTACTTGTTTTTTATTATTCTACCTACTGTAAACTTAAATTTTATTGTTTTGTAATTTTGTTTAAAATACAGTTTGCAATATACTTGGGTGTTTGTAGTTGAATTTCATCCCCAAGTTTTAAATCTTCCAAAGAAATTATTTTATTATCCTTAGAAATTTGTACAAATCCATTTTTATCTTTTTTATCTGGATGATTTAATTCAAAATTTGATTTTAATAAATCTATTTGATTTTGAGTTTTTAATAAAACTGCTGAAAAACTATTTTGAATACTACTTTTTAATAAATTTAATTCATTTGAAGAACTTAATATCTTTTGTAATAAATCAGTTTTAAATGAAGATTTCAGCAGATTTATCTCTGTTTGAATATAATTAAATTTTGTTTCAATTGAATTTTGTTCAAATAATCTTTTCATATTAGAAAGTTCTTGTTGTTTATTAAACAATATATTTTTTAATCTATTAGTATATTCATTGCTTAAAGAGTCTAAATACATTCTATGTTCATTAATATCTGGTAAAGCAATTTCTACAGCATTTGAAGGTGTTGCTGCTCGAATGTCTGCCACAAAATCAGAAATCATATAATCAACTTCATGTCCAACTGCTGAGATAATAGGAGTTCTAGCTTCATAAATAGCATTTGCCACTATCTCTTCATTAAATGCCCATAAATCCTCAATACTTCCTCCACCTCGTCCTACAATCATAATATCACAATGTAATTTATCAGCATATTTAATCGAATTTGCGATATCAAAAGCAGCGCCCTCACCTTGAACTAAAGTCGGAACTAAAATAAATTCAACTAAAGGCCATCTATGATTTGCAACTTTTTTCATATCTTCAATAGCTGCACCCGTTGGTGAAGTTACAAGTGCTATTTTTTTAGGATATTTAGGAAGTGGTTGTTTATAATTTCCATCAAAATAACCTTTTGCTTCAAGTTTATTCTTTAACTGTTCAAAAGCAAATGCTAAAGCACCTTGTCCTGAGGGTTCAATTTTATTACATAAAAGTTGATAATTTCCCCTTGGCGCATAAACTGTAATATTTCCATTTATTACAACTTTTTGACCATTTTCAAGTTGGAATTTTAGATATTTTGTATTTCCTTTGAACATTACACATGAAAGAGTTGAACTTTCATCTTTTATTGAAAAATAGATATGTCCAGAGTTATGATAAGTTAAATTTGAAATTTCACCTTCCACATAAACTTGGATAAATGTAGTTTCAAGAAGTGATTTTATTTGAACATTTAATGTTGATACTGAGATTGCTTTATTCATATTTTAGCTAGAAAACTAAATTTTTCTAGCGATTATTAAAGTTGAAATATTCATTGAAAATGCTTTAACATGAATTGGCTCAAGTCCAGCAATTTTTAGCTCTTTACATAAATTTTCAGTTGTTAAAAATTCATCAATTGAGTTTGGCAAATATGTATAAGCCTCTTTGTTATTTGAGATTAATCCACCTAAAACTGGTAAAATTTTATTCATATAAAAATCTGTTAAATGATCTAATAATTTCTCTTTTTTATTTTTTGTAAATTCACTAATTACAACTAAACCATCTTTTTTTAGAACCCTTGCAAACTCATCAAAAGCTTCTTGTCTTTGAACTACATTTCTAATTCCATAAGAGATAGAAATAATATCAGCACTATCATTTTCAAGAGGCATAGATGCCGCTCCTGCTTCAATAAATTCAACATCAGGAAGTTTCTTTTTTCCCACTTCCATCATTCCAACACTAGGATCAACTCCCACAATATTTTGTAAATCTATAGAATTCTCATTTGCTACTTTTTTCCAAAATAAAATCATATCTCCTGTTCCACAAGCTACATCTACGATTTTTTCAATAGTTTTTTTTCCATAAAGATTAAAAGCTAAATTACAAGCTTTATTTCTCCATGACTTATCAATTCCCATTGATAAAACTCTATTTGCAACATCATAAGTTCCTGCAATATCATTGAACATTGATACAATTTTTTCTTGTTTTTCCATTTTAAAGTTTTCCTATTTTCTTATTTTTATAAAAGATATTTACCTATTATAAGCCCTAATATTAATCCTATATTTGTAGCAACTGCAATTAACATATATGATAATTTTTTGTCTGCATAAGGAAGTTTATTAATAATATCTTCTTGGTGTTTTAAAGTTATATCAAAATTTTGTGATGATTTTTCAAAATTATCAACTGCTTTTCTTAAAGCAATTTCTGAAAATTCCATTCTCTCAACAAGCTCTTTTGCTTGTTTGAAACTCATATCACTCATTTTTTAATTTCAATCCATCTATCTAAATCACAAAAAATTTTATTTAAAGTGTTTAATACATAATCTTTTGCTTCTGTTTGAATTCTTCTAAAAAATAGATATTTTCTAGCACTTTCAATATCTCCCACTTCTTTTGCTTGGATAGCTTTTGCTGCAAAATCTGTGTTGTTATAAGCCATTTCCCAAACTGTTGAACCTAAGTATCTACTCATTGTAATTACTTTGTCATTTTTTACTGGGAAATATTTTGGGTCTTTTACAAAATCGCAAATTACAGAGTTTGATTCTAAATATTTGTGTCCAAAAAAATTGATAAATTGTTCATTATAATAATCTTCATCCATAGAAATAGCTCTATTTAGAGCAAAAATTATATTATCTTCTGGATTTTTTTCTATTTTTCTAATTTTTTTCATGGTTGCTATTGCATTTTTTCCATCAAGTTCACCATCACCTAAAGGGATAATCCACTTGATATTTCCAAATGAACCTACTTTTTTGATTTCATCAAGAACTAAAGATGAAGTTTTATTTCCACCAACATCAACGATTACTTCGTGGTTATCATCCATTAAGATTAATTCATCTAATTCACTTAATCTATTTGTTCCAAGCATCTTTTTATTTACAATTTCAGTTCTTGTAAACGATTTTGAATCATTATTTTCATCATCAATTTCAATATATGTAATTTTTTTTCCATGTTTTTTATATAAATAAGGAGCAATAACCTGCATAGCAACAGTAGATTTACCTACACCACCTTTAGTTTGTGGAATTATAATCATTAATTAAGCCTTTGGATTTTTGTTTCATAGCCATATAGTTGTTTATTTTATCCTAATTTTTATTAATTCCGTATAGTTTAAATCTCAATCAATAAAAGCTTCTGTTATAAATAATTTAGAATTATTACAATATTTTTTTATTTTAAAAGCACTAGATGCTTTTCCATCATCTATATCCACAACTAACATTTGTAAAATAGATTTACAAGAGTTTGGAACTTCAAAATGTCCACCAATTCCAGTTGTTACTTTTTGAATTGGAATTTTACTATCCATTCCTATAACATTATCTCTACAACCAGTTAAGCCAATATCTGTTAAATATGCAGTATTTTCAAAGATTTGTAAATCATCTGTTCCTACATGGGTATGTGTTCCACAAATTGCACTTATTTGATTTTTGAACATCATTAACATTATTCTTTTTTCACTTGTAACTTCTGCATGAAAATCTAAAAAAATATTTTTAATATTTTGTTCCTGTAAATTTGTTACTAATTTTTTTGCCCAATTAAAAGGATTCTCAACCGTTGGCATTCCATATTGTCCCATTAGATTTATAACTGCTAGTTTTTCAATTCCATTTTGAGTTTGTACATCACAAATTTTAACTCCACTTCCAACAAGTCCTTCCGGATAATTATCAGGTCTTAAAACATTTGAAGTTTCTAGCAAAACCATCATGTCTTTTTTCTTATCAAAACTATGATTTCCACCTGTTATTAAATCAATCCCACTTTTTAAAAGCTCTTTTGCACCCTCAATTGTTAAACCAAAACCATGACTTGCATTTTCACCATTTGCAATTACAAAATCAATTTCAAACTCTTTTTTAATTTTTATTAAATTTTCTTTTATTATTTTTCTTCCAGGACGACCTACAATATCGCCAATAAAGCCTATTCTCATCTATCTTCTTTTATAAAATTTTTCATTATTGTATTTAAATAACCTTTTATTCTTCTTCACACTTTTGTAATCTAATTTCAAAGACAGCACCTGAATCTTCATTATATGCTCTGATTTTACCATCTTGTTCATCAACTATTTTTTTAGCAATATTTAATCCAACACCCATTCCACTATGTAATTTTGATGAAATAAAAGGTTCAAATATATCAGAGATAATCTCTTTATTAATTCCACCTGCAGTATCTTTAAATTTTATTATAATTTCATTATTATCTTCAAAAATATTTATATTTAAAATTCTATCTTCATAATTATCTATCTTTATTAATTCATCTAAAGCATTATTTATAACAATAATCCAAACTTGTTCCATTCGCTGTTTTTGAACTTTACAAAGATATATATATTCATTTTTATTTATTGAATCCATATCAAATAATTTACCATTTAAATATATCTTAGAAACTTGACGAGAACGATTATATGCCATAGTTAAAGAAGTTGTTAAAGTTGCATAAATATTTGTTTCTTCTTTTATTTCTTTACTACTTTGAGACATTTCTCTCATTGATTCAACAATATTTGCAATTCTATTGATTCCTTCTTTAATTTTTTCACTATCGTGTTTCATTCTTTCTTGAATTTCACTTTGTGGTAAATCCAAAATATCGTACCCCATTAACTCTAAATTACCTTTTATATATGTAAGTGGAGTATTTATTTCATGGGCAATTCCAGCAGCTAATGAACCAATTGAAGTTAATTTTGCATTTTTTATTTGCTCTTGTTGATGAATTTTATCTTTTTGAATACTTTTTTCAACTTCTTGATTTATTCTTAATTCAAGATTTTGATTTAATTCTTGTAATTTTCTTTTGTCTTCTAAAGAGTTAACCACAAATACAAAATGTTTTTTATCTGATAAAAGACTCAATGATAATTCTAAATGAATTAGTGTTCCATATTTTTTTACAAAAATCTTTTCGATATTAGATATAGTCTCTATTTCTCTAGCTTCTTTAAGTATTTTTGATAAAAGTTTTTTTGAGTTTTCAGGAACAATATCAATACATTTCATTCCTAATAATTCTTCATTATTATATTTTAAAAACTTACTAAAAGTGCTATTTATTTTTTTAAAATTCCCTTCTAAATCAATTAGTGCAATTCCACTATTTACATTTTCAAAAATCGCATTATATTGCTCAACTTGATTATTCATATTTTTATATAATTCTTCAATTTTCTTTTTATATGTTGTATCATAAGTGATTATTGTATATCCAACTATTTGTTTTAAATTATCAAAATTTGGTTCAACAAATAAATCAACCCAAAAAGATTCTCCATCTTTTTTGATTCCTTTTATTTCACCGACATAAGATTTTCCTTTTTTTACAAATTTCCAAAGTTTTATATACTCTTTCTTTTTTGTATCTTTATGAATCAACATTTTGTAATCATGCCCGATTAATTCGCCCTTTGAAAAGCCTA
>JAQVLW010000002.1:92047-95944 GCA_028703945.1 Aliarcobacter sp.
AAAATTAAAAAATAATTCTTTTCTCTCAAAATAAAATTAATTATTGTTGGTTTTTCTAAATTTGAATTATCATGCCAAATTTCTTCTTCTTTTAATGTTCTTATATTTTTATAATAAGAATTTGAATAAATATTTTGAAGTTTTTCTTCTGGAACAATTTTTATATTTCCTAAATCCTTTGTAACTTTTATAATCTCTTGCGCATCCAAAGAGATAACTTTAAATTCCAAAATATTTTCATTATTAAACAGTATTTTTTTAAATAATTCTAGTGATTTTTCTTTATCTTCTATCTGCAAAAAATTCTTTTGATTTAGTAAAAAAAGCTTTTCATCAAAAAATCTTACATAACTTTTAAAACTATTTTCTTGATAATTTAAGATATTTATTATATTTTCTTTATCTTTTTTTTGATTATGAAATTCATAAAAATTATTAAAAGCAAAAGATGAAAAACCTAATAATAAAATTGCAAATACTATAAAAGCAAGGAAAAGTTTAATATAAAAAGAAACTCTCATTTTAGATATTCTCATTTTTTAATTTTATATAATAAGTCGTATCATAATTTGTACTTTCAAACCAAAAAAGACCTTTGTTTTTTTCAACAAAAAGTTTTACTAAATATAAATAACTATTTGAGTATCGATTTTCATCTATTTTTTTATTTTCACCTTTGATATTATCTTCAATTTTAATCAATAAATCATCTTCTTTTATAATATCAATTAACATAATAACTTCATCTTGATTGTTTAACTTTTTTTGTTCAATACAATTTTTAATCATATTAAATATAATATTTTTTAGTTCATTAAAAGAATAATTAGTAGAAATTTCACTTTCTAAATCATATTTTATTTTTATATTATTTGCATGAAGTTCCTCTTGTGTGGCTAAAATTGACTCTTTTATAATCTTTGTTACTTTTGATATTTTATTCTGGTTTTGTTGGAAAAGATATTTAATTTCATTTAATACTTCTGACAAATTTTTTAATTCAAACTCAATTTGTTGAATTAATTCTAATTTATCTTTGCTATTTTCTTCATTTTTTATAATCATTTTTAAGTTATAAACCAATGAAGATATACCTAAAATAGGTTGTTTCCATTGATAATCTAAAGAATCTAAGATTTTTGACATTAATTGAACTTTTGTACTATCAACTAATGTTTTATCTTTCATCTTTATTTCATTTAATTTATTTGATAAATCCTCTTTTAAAAGTTTATTTATCTTTTCTAATTGTTTTGTATCTGTAATATTTGAGCGAATTGATATATAACCTATGATTTTATTATCAAAATCATATTTAGGAAAAATCACACCTTTTACCCAATGTGAATTTCCATATCTATCTTGATTTTTAATCTCACCTTCCCAAATATTGTTAGTTTTTAATTCACTCCAAAGTTTCTCAAAAAAAGCACTTGCAATATTTGAATGTTTTAAAAGATTTACATTTCGTCCTAATAACTCTTTATGCGAATAACCAGAGATTTTACAAAATTGTTTTGAGGCATAAGTTATGATTCCATTTAAATCTGTCTCAACCTTGATTACATTATCATCAATTTGAGTATGTAACTCTTGATACTCTTTTTCTATGCTCATTTTTTGCATTTTAAAATATCTTACTTTAAAAGAAAAATAAAATATTATAAATATAAAAAGTGTAATAAGAACAAATAAAACATTAAAATATTTATCAATCTTTGCAATATCAGAATCTTTATTTAAATAATAAGCTACCAAATATAAGCTATTTTCATTTCCAAGAGATTTTAGTATTGGAATAAAAATACTAGGAGAATTAATAGAATGACTTTTAGTAATTAAAGAAAATTCTTTAGATTTACTAATATTATCAATTACTAAGCTTTTTTGCGGCTCTGTCAAATTAATATAAAAATTTTCATTTAGTTTGATTTGATTTGAAGCTATTATTGAAAAGGAAAAATCATTGTTATATTTTAATTTTTTAATCAAAGTCGTAAAATCAAACTCTATATTTATTACACCTAAAAAATTTAAATTTTCATCAAAAATAGGTTTTAAAAATAATAAATAATAATTATCATCAACTATTTTAAAACTACTTAACTCTTTTTTATTTAAAATAACCTCTGCTACAATTTCAGAGTTATTATTTTTGCTATTTTCTTGCATACTTAATAAAAGATTATTTGAAGATGAATAAAAACTTATATCATTTACATCTAAAGTTTTATAAAAAAGATAACTATCTTTTAAATGATTGTAAATTTCTTTTTTAGCATCTAAAAAATTCATATGATTAATATTTTTGAAAGTTTTAACAAGTTGTTTATTTTTTACAAACTCATTAAAATATATAAGTTCAGAGTTATTTTTATATTCATTAGAATATTTTAAATATTCTTTGTGAACAATTTTTTTATAGTTTTCCAAAGAGTATCGAATTTCATCTTCTTTAAAAATATTTATTATAAATATCAAAATAAAAAGAGAAATTAGAAAATAAAGAAAATACCTAATACTTAGGTTTTTATCACTCATAAATTTATGACTTTAAAACTTCTATTATTTTCTTTTCTAATGCTGGTAAAGAATCAAAAGGTTTCATAACATAATTTGTTGCACCCTCTTTATGAGATTTTAAAACCTTATCTAAAGTTGAATATGCTGTCATCATGATTACTTTTTGTTCAGAATTATTAGCTTTTAATTTTTCTAAAACTTCTAAACCATTCATTTGTGGCATCATAATATCTAAAAGAACTAAATCAACTTTTGAATTTCCAAGAGAACTTAATGCACTAATTGGATTAGAATATGTTGAAACTGAGAAATCTGGATTTCTTGTTAAAAATCTACTTAAAACATTTAAAATTTCTGTTTCATCATCTATAATTGCAATAGAATATTTTTCATTATTCATTTTATTTTCCTTGTTCAAATAATTTATTTGCAGCCTCTTTCATCAGCACTTCATTTTTTTCTTCCAAAATTCTATCTAGATAAATAAACACTTGCTCACTTCCTATTTCAATTAATTCAATTTTATCTTCGATTAATTGTTTTGAACAAGAAACACTATTTCCTGAACACTCTTTTGCTAATAAGTTTGCTTCATGATGAACAGTATGGTGATGTTTTTCTAAACCTTTATATGATGGAACATAACTAAATTGTTCTTTTCCAAGTCCCGTGTCATACCATTTTCCAAGTCTACAATTATGATGATCAACTGCATTAAAATTATGTTCTCCACCAAAAATTAATTGATATAAATTATTTTTATAAATAACATGGTCAAGTTTTGCTAAGTTTATAAATATTTTATTTGAGATACTTTCAACTTCATAAACTGATCTATTTGAATTCTTTTGGAAAGTATTCATTAGTTTACTTAAAATATCTATTCTTGATTTTGTTTCATTTACTACAGAAGAAACTGTTTCAGAACTATTTTTTATTTTTCCCGTTTCACTTTGAATTGAATTAACAACATCTTTTATCTGTTTTGCAGCATCTGCACTTCTATTTGCTAAGTTTCGCACTTCTGCTGCAACCACGGCAAATCCTTTTCCAGCTTCTCCAGCAGTTGCTGCTTCAACTGCTGCATTTAAAGAAAGAATATTTGTTTGAAATGCTATTTCTTGGATAATATTAATAACTTGTGCAATATCTTTACTTTTTGAAACCAATGAATTTACAACTTCATTTTCCATTTCAATCTCTTTATGTAAATTATTTGTATCTGATACTATTTCTGTAATTAAATCTAAACCTTGAGTTGAACCAGTTGCCGTTTCTTTTGATTCTTTTGACATTTCTTGAAGTTCATCTAGTAAAGATAAATATGTTTTTTGTGTATTATTTAAAGAGTTAGTCATGTTTTTATTATGTTTG
>JAQVLW010000002.1:96044-107644 GCA_028703945.1 Aliarcobacter sp.
TAAACCTTGAGTTGAACCAGTTGCCGTTTCTTTTGATTCTTTTGACATTTCTTGAAGTTCATCTAGTAAAGATAAATATGTTTTTTGTGTATTATTTAAAGAGTTAGTCATGTTTTTATTATGTTTGTCTAATAACCCACCATTTTTATTATCATGGATTGAAGTCTTTTTTAATGAAACAATTTTATAGTTTTCGTAAGTTTTTATTGCAACATTAGCTTCACAATCTTCCATTATTAAACGGTTATGATTTTCTAAAATTGCATTTAATACAATAGAGTAATCTTTTATATTTGAATGAGCTAGATTATTTGAGAAAAACAGCTGATTTTTATCATCAAAAACAACTAAACCTTCTTCTTGAGAATGGCTGGCTATTTGTTTGTAAACTTCAACTTTTTTTTCATTTAAAGTAGTTATATTTTCTAGTTGCTTAGAAAAGTCATTTTTTATCTCTTCTTTTTCTTGTTCTTTTAAAAGAAGTTGATTCTTCAAATCTTCAATCTCGTTTAATAAAACAGAAACTTTCTCTTGGGAGTTTTTATTACCAAAAAACATTTATAACCTTTTTTAATACAATTTGAATTAAGAAAGATGATATCTAAATATTGATAAATTAATCATAAAATAACTTTTTTTTATTTATTCATTTGCCTTGCACAAACCATAGCTTCACTAAAAGTAATTTGAAAATTAAATCCTCCAAGTTCTCCTGTTATATCTAAACATTCCCCTAAAAAATACAAATCCTTTTGTTTTAAACTTTCAAAACTATCATGATTTATCTCTTGTGTACTTATTCCACCTTTTGTAACTTCGGCTTTTGTATAACCAAAATTTCCAGCTGGTGGGAATTCATAATATTTTAATAATTTTAATTTTGATTTTTCTTCATCTGTTAATTTTGAAATATTTTTATCTTCAAGCTCAACTGAAGTCAAAAACTCTTGAATAAATCTTTTAGGAAGTGGCAAAGCTGAAGAAATTATTTTATTTCCTTGAAAAAAAGTCTCCATTTTTTGTTTTGGTAAAAAATCAATTGCAATTTTTCCTTTTTTCCAATATAAAGAAGTCGTTAAAATAACAGGTCCTGAACATCCTTTATGGGCAAATAAGAGTGAACCTTCAAAACTTTTTTCATCAACAAAAGTAAAAACAGGCATTGAAATACCTGAAAGATTTTTAAACCAAAATTGCTCTTTTTGAACAGTAAAACCAACAAGTGCAGGTTCTAGTTTCGTAATTGTATGTCCAAACTTTTTTGCTATATCAAAAGCAAGAGAAGAAGCTCCCAACACAGGATAAGACAAACCACCACTTGCAACTACAACTTTTTTTGCTTCAATTGTTTTAGAATCTGTTTTTATTTTAAAATGTTTATCAAAATCTATATCCAAAACTGTTGTATTTAGATATTTTTTAACATGAGTTGTTAGTTTGGTGAACATATCAATAACATCTTGACTAGAGTTACAAAAGTATGTTCCTTTTACTATTTTAGGATTTATTTTTGGAAATACACCATTTTTATTTAAAAAAGCCAATAGCTCATTTTTAGAAAATTTTTCTAATAATTCAGCTACAAATTCTCTATCACCTAAATAATTACTAGCTGTTACAAGTTCATTTGTAATGTTACACTTTGCTCCACCTGAAACTTTTATTTTTGAACCAATTTTGGCATTTGTATCAATAATACAAATATTCTCAAATTTCTTTTTATCTAAATTTGAAGCTAACATTAATGCGCTAGCTCCAGCTCCTATAATTGCTATATCGTAGATAATTCATCCTTTTTACATATAAATCTATTTATCCCATCAATATATTCATATTCTAAACTATAATTATTTGCTTTTAAAATATTATGAATAATATATAAACCCAAACCAAAAGAGTCTTTTTGTTTATCTTCATTTGAGAAAAATGGTTCAAAATAGTTTTCAAGGGGATATTTTAGTTCTTCGCCACTATTTTCAAATATTATATTTTGCTCTTCAACTTTTATAACAACTTCTTTATTTGGAGAATATTTAATGGCATTATCAATTAAATTTTTAACTGCAATTGAAAAGAGTTTAAAATTTATTTCTAATTTCTTATTTTCATATTTTGAAATAACATGTTCATCTTCAATCATCAAAATATCTTTTGCATTATCAATTATATCATCTAAATAATAAAACTTTTTTTCTATATTTTTATTTGAAGAAATCAACTCTTCAATCGAAGCGAACTCATTTATAAGTGATTCAAGTCTATTGAAAACTGATTTTAGTTTTTCATTATTTTGTTCATTTTGTTCTAATTGAGTTAAAAATTTTCCCTTTGTAATTGGAGTTTTTAGCTCATGCATAATATTTCTAATAAAAATATTTCTAGCTTCTTTTAAGCTTTTTAATTTTTGTGCTGATTTTTTAAACTCCACAGCTAATAAAGAAACTTCATCTTTTCCTTTTAAATTACAACATTCAAAATCAAAATTTTCATCACCCAAAGTTTTTACTTTGTCTTTTAAGATTTTTAAAGGCATTAGTTTTTTTAAAGTAATTAAATAAACTAAAATAATTGTAATTAGCAAAATAGCAAAAACTAAAATAATATAAATATGACTATTACTATTTGTTGTATTATTATCTTCAATTAAAATTGTTTCATTTTTTTTCTTCATATAAATATAATTTTTATCATTTAATATCAAAATTCTAAAAACATCATCATGTTTTGGATGCATTTTTTCAACTAAGATTTTTGTTTGTGGATTATATGTTACTGCATTAATATCAGACATTTGTGTAAAAAGTTTATAATTAATTTCTGCTAGGCTTTTCAAAAAATCTTCATCAAAAGCTTCTCTATCTTGCCTATTAACCATTTTCATAACTGGAACATATTTATCTAAAAGTTGTCCCTCTTTCATTCTATAATCGTGAGTAATTAAGATTAAAAAACTAATTACTACTAGAAGCATTGATATTATGAAGCTTACGCCTATTGTAAAAAATATTGATTGTCTATTCATTGTATAAATTTATATCCCATTCCTCGAATTGTATGTAAATATTGAGGTTCTTTAGGATTTTCTTCTATTTTGTGTCTAATTCTATTTATGATGACAGCGAGTGAGCCTGAGCTTTCATAATCTTGATTTAATATATCAGAGTTATCAAATATATCTTCCCTTGAAATAATAAAACCTTCTCTTTTTATCATCAATGATAAAACTTCAAACTCTGCGGCTGTTAATTTAATATATTTACCATTTTTTGTTATCTCTTTTTTTTCAGTATTTAAAAGAAAAATTTTATGTATTGGTTCATCTTCTTGTATATTTGAGTGATTAAATCTTCGTAAAATTGTTTTTATTCTAACCTCAAGTTCTCTTGGGTCATAAGGTTTTGGCAAATAATCGTCAGCTCCTAGTTGTAAAGCTGTAACTTTGTCTGTTATGTCACTTCTTGCACTTGAAATAATAATTGGAATATCAAAATTTTTAACAATCTCTTTACAAACATCTAATCCATCCATTCCAGGAAGTGTTAAATCTAAAATAACAAGGTCAAATTTATTGATTTTTAAACTTGAAAGAGCCAGAAATGGCTCTTCGTAATTGGTAACTTCCATATTAAATTGCTTTAAATATTGTCTTAGAACTTCTGCTAATTCTAAATCATCTTCAATCATTGCAATTTTAATCAAAATTTACCCTTTTATTTTTTCTCTTCTTAAATCCATAAGAACTTTAAGTTGCTCTTTTTGTTTAGTAGTTAAAATAGCATAAGATTTTTCAATAACTTCTGCTTGAGATTTTAACATATTATCTCTTTTTTCACTCATAATCTGGATATATTTAGCTTTATCAAATCCATCTTTTGAAAAAGCTTCCTCTTCTGATTTGATATTTTTTCTACTATCTTCCATGATTTGTTCTAATTTTGTTTCTTGTTCAGCTGTTAAATTTAATTCTCTAAATAAATGAAAATTTCCACTTCTTTGATTATCCATTTTATACATTCTATTATCTTTCATCATACATCTGTTATCACCTTTTTGGTCCATATCAGCCGCTGCAAATAAACCGCTTGCTAAAATTACACTTAAAACTATTCCTGATATTACTTTATTTTTTCTTATCATTTTCAATCCTTTTATTTTTAATATGTGAAAGTATGACATGTGGATTTTAACAATTAATGAATTGAATATTAACGCAACCTTAATGAAAAAAAGGGGTATGTTTAGATACACTTATTACTTAAAATACAATATAAGAATTTAAATTGCAATTATCAAACTTTATAAGAAGAGTTATCTTTTCAACAGCCTTTATATCGACCTTTTTAGTATTTAGTATTTCAATTATTTTTCAATATATAAATTTTGAAAACGATAAAATACATATAAGAGAAGAGTTTACTCAAATCAAAAAAGAACAAATCAAAAGGGAAGTCTTAAGTGTTTATAACTTAATTGAACAAAAAGAGGAAATATTAACAAACTCTGTAAAAGAGAAGTTAAGAGAAAGGGTTACTCAAGCTAATAATTTAGCAATGAGTATTTATAATCAAAATAAAGATACAAAACCCCCAGAGGAAATTAAATTATTAATAGCAAAAGCTATAAATAATATAAGTTATGAAAATGACAAAACTTACTTCTTTATAAACAGCAATAAGGGACAAGCAATTATTTTTAATAAAAATATAGAACTTGATTCATATAAAAATGTTTGGAATTTAAAAGACGAGAATAATAATTTTGTTGTTCAATTACAAGCAAAAGTCGCTTTAGAAAATAAAGAAGGTTTTTTAACAAATACTTTTGTAAAACCTGATTCTAAAGAGACCAAACAATATTCTAAAATATCATTTGTAGAGCTATTTGAACCATATAATTGGCATATTGGAATGGACGAATATTTAGATGATATTAGGAATTATGCTAAAAATGAAATGTTAGAATTAATCTCTAGTGTTAGATTTAGTGGAGATAATTATCTTTTTGTTAATACCCTAGATGCACAAACTTTAGTTTTTGATGGAAAAAAAATAAAAAATCCAACTACATATCCATATAAAAATCTTTTTCAACAACAACTAAAAACTGCTCAAAATCCTGATGGTGGATTTTTTACTTATAAATTTAAAAAAATAAATACCATAAAAGAGTATGATAAAATTTCTTATGTGAAAAAGTATGAAAAATATAATTGGATTGTTGGTTGTGGAGTATATTTAGATGAAGTTGAAAACGAACTAATAAGAAAAGAAGCCATTTTTAAAGAGACTATTTATCAACAATTAATTTATATGTTAATTATGTTTTTTTTAATAAGTATTGGTTTATATCTTACCTCTAAAAAAATATCACAATTTATTGCTATAAACATAAATTATCTTATTTCATCTTTTGAAAAAGCTTCAAAAGAAAATAAAAAAATAGATACAAAAAATTTAACATATGAAGAGTTTATTTCTTTGGCAAATGATTTAAATACATCACTTGAAAACAAAAATGAAACTGAAAAAAAACTACAAGATTATATACATATCATTAATGAAAATGTCATCATCTCTTCAACTGATAAAGATGGAGTAATTTTAGATGTAAGTGAGGCGTTTTGTGAAATTTCTGGTTATTCAAAAGAAGAATTAATAGGAAAAAACCATAATATAGTAAGACATCCTGATACTCCTAATGAATTTTACCAAGAGATGTGGGAAAAACTTATTTCAGGAGATATTTGGAAGGGTGAAATTAGAAATAAAAATAAAAAAGGTTTAGATTATTGGGTCTTTGCGATTATAAAACCAATTTTAGAAAATGAGGAAATTGTAGGTTTTACTGCAATTAGAACAAATATTACAAATAAAAAGTATATAGAACATCTATCAATTACAGATGAATTAACTCAACTTTATAATAGAAGATTTTTTAATTCTAAGATTATTGAAGAAATTAATAGAGCAAAAAGAGAAAATAATAATTTCTCATTCTTAATTATGGATATTGATTATTTCAAACAATATAATGATACTTATGGTCATCAACAAGGAGATTTAGCCCTAGAAAAAGTTGCTAGTGTTCTAAAAATCAGAACAAATAGAGGAAGTGATTTTGCTTTTAGATTAGGTGGTGAAGAATTTGGAATAATTACTGCATTAGATAAATCGAAAGTTATTGAATTTGCAAATCTAATTAAAAATGAAATAGAAAATTTACAAATAGAACATAAAGCAAGTAAAATATCTAAATATTTAACAATTTCTATTGGAATAGTTTCAAAAAAAGATAAAGATATTCCAAGTAGCCATGATTTGTACAAAGAAGCTGATGATTGCTTATATGAAGCCAAAAAATTAGGGAGAAATAGTATTTTTATACTTTAAAAACATGAAAATAAGAATAGGAACATTTAACCTTTTTCAATTTGTTGAACCACCATATTCATGGTACACAAAAAAAGAAAAATTCAATATTGAACAATGGGAAGAAAAAACAACTTGGATAAAGAATCAAATCACTGAGATGAACTGTCATATTATCGGCTTTCAAGAGGTTTTTTCAAAAAAAGCTTTAAAAACTTTACTTAGTGAGCTGGGTTTTAAATATTTTAAAACAATTGATAGTCCTAAAAGTGATAAAAAAAATGATAAGGTTTACACAAGCACAATTGTTGCCCTTGCTTCAAAATATCCAATTAAAAACCTAAAAAGAATTGAAATAGATTTTACAGCACTTAAAAAACATCATTTGGATGGCTTTTTTAAATTTGCAAGAGCTCCAATAAAAGCAACTATTGCTTTACCAAATCAAAAAGATTTAGATGTATATGTTTGCCATCTAAAATCAAATAGAGACAATGAATTTGAATATGTTTTTACAAAAGATACAACTCTAAAAGAAAAAAAAGAAAAAATAAAAAAAGCATTAGAAGAAAACTACTCTCAATCATTAAAACAAAGACTTTGTGAAGCTAGCTCTATTTTTAATGATATTAAAAGAACGCAAAACCCAGCTGTTTTATTGACAGATTTAAATGATAAAGAATTTTCTGTGACAATCCAAGCACTTACAAATAAAAAATACCATGATGAAACTTTGAAAAAAGATGAATATTTACTTCTTGATGCTTATTATTTTTACAAAAAAAAGATTTACAATCCACATCCAGAACAAAAAGAAATAAAACGAACACCAACAAGTTATTTTGCAGGAAAAGGGAATATTCTTGATTATATTTTTGTTTCTAATATGTTTGATAAAAATAAACAAAATCATATAGGACAAATCACTTCCTATGAAGTTTTTGATAAACACCTACAACAAAATCAAAATGGCTCACTTCTAAATAGTGACCATGCTCAAGTTGTTTGTGAATTAGAGTTTAATTAAACTCTTACTTTCTCAAATACCTCAAAGTTGTAGCAATAATATCATCATCATCTTTACTTGGTGATTTGATTGTCTCTTTTGTATCATTGGCTTTTGTGAATGTGATAGCCATTTCATAAGAACTGATGCTTTGGATTCCTAGATTTAATGCTAGGATTTTTATAATGATTAATTCAATAAACTGTTTTGTGTAAATATCTGGTTTGCTAAATCTATCTTCCATCTCTTCTTCGATTTTATAAACATCTTGAATATCACTTGCTTTACTTAATCTTCTGTATAGTTCAAGTCTTACCCTATCTTCATGGATATAATCATCAGAAATATATGCAGAAATTGCTAGTTTTATATCAATTGTTTTTTTCTCTGGTTTGTTTTCACCACTTAAACTTGCTAAGGCATCTTCTAACATTTTTAGATATAAACCATATCCGATTTGTTTGATGTGTCCACTTTGAGCCTCACCTATAATATTTCCACCACCTCTGATTTCTAAATCTTGATGAGCTAAAGCTGTTCCACTTCCTAAATAAGAGTTTGATTCAAGAGCAACCAGTCTTTTTACTGCATCATCTGTAATTTGTTTTTTATCTTCAACTACGTAATAACAAAATCCCTCTTTGTTACTTCGCCCAACTCGTCCTCGAAGCTGATGTAAATCAGCGATTCCAAATCTATCAGCTCCATCGATGATGATTGAGTTTGCATTTGGTAAATGAAGTCCTGATTCAACTATTGAAGTTGCAAGTAAAATATCAAACTCTTTATTTTCAAAAGCATCAATAACTTTTTCTGCAAGTTCTGGCTTAATTTGAGAATGGATAACTTGGATTTTTATTCCTGGAACTATTTGTTCAATATCTGCTTTTTTTGCTTCAATCGAAGCTATATTATTATGCACATAAAATAGCTGTCCACCTCTTCTTTTTTCTCTTAAAATCACTTCTTTTATTAATTTATCACTAAACTCTTTTACATAAGTTCGCACACCAAGTCTTTCTGTTGGTGGAGTTAAAAGCGAACTCATACCTTTTAGTTTTGATAAAGCAAGATTTAGAGTTCGTGGAATTGGGGTTGCACTCATAGAGAAAATATGCACATCTTCTCTTAGGTGTTTTAATTTTTCTTTTTGTTTAACCCCAAATTTATGCTCTTCATCAATAATTACTAAAGCTAAATTATTTGTTTGAATTTCTAGAAGTGAATGAGTTCCAATAACTAACTTAATTTCTCCACTTGCTAAACCTTTTTTGATATGTGCTTTTTCTTTTGCTGGTGTTTTTCCATCAAGTTTAGCAATACTTATTCCAAACTCTGAAAATCTTTTTTGCATACTATGATAGTGTTGCGTAGCAAGAAGTGTCGTAGGACAAACAAAAATTGCTTGATAACCATCTAAAATTACAGCTAACATTGCATTCATTGCGACTTCTGTTTTACCAAATCCAACATCACCTGAAAGAAGTCTATCCATAACTCTTCCTGAACTCAAATCTGTAAAAATTTCTCTAATACTTCTTTTTTGATCTTTTGTATAATCAAAACCTGCACTTTTTTGGAAATCTTCAAGGATTTTTTTGTCTGTGTTGATTTGAATTCCATTTACAAGTTCCCTTGCAGCTGCAATTTTGATAATATCATTTGCAATGGCAAAAAGTCTATCTTTTACTTTCTCTTTTAATTTGGCAAAGCTTCCTTTCCCTAACTTATCAACAACAGCATAAGAGCTTCCATCAGCCACATATCTATCAATTAAATCAATATTTTCAACGGGAATTAAAAGCTTGTCATCACCTGCATACATCACGATTACAAAGTCTCTTTTTGCACCCATTACGGTTACAGGTTCTATTCCTTTGTATTGTCCAATTCCATGTTTTTCGTGAACTACATAATCATTTAATTGAAGTTCATCAAGAACTAATTTTACTTTTTTCTTTCTTCTTTTTTTTACTTCTTTGTTTAGTGAGATAATTACTTCATCTCGTCCTACAAGATTTATGATATAATTTTCAAAAACATATTTGATATTTTTATCATTTAAATCTAACTCATAACCCTTTACTTTGGCTTCAGTTCCTGAGATAATTGTGATTTTTTTCTCTTTGTGAAAAGAGATAAACTCTTTTACATTTGCAGGGGCAATTTCTTGAAAGTTTCGGCTGTTGTAGATTTGAGGTGTTAATAAAAATTTATCTTTGTTTATTCTTTTTTCTTCAAAAACATAAACTTCCTCTAGTTCATCTAACGCATCTTGAGTAATAAATGAACTAAGATTTTGTGGTAAATATTCGCCAAGTTCATCTAAATACCAAAATCCCAAAGAGTGAATATCTTTGATAAATGCATCACTTGAGATATTTTCTATTTTTTCATTTATTTCGCTTAAACTATTTTCATCAAGGGCTAAAAAAGCTGGGTTAATTGTAAAAGTTTCTATTTCATCTTTTGTTGATTTTTGATCTTCAATGTCAAATTTTCTAATACTCTCAACTTCATCATCAAATAAAGATACTCTATATCCAAAATCACTTCCAAGTGGACAAATATCAATAATATCACCACGAATAGAAACCTCACCCTCGCTTGTAACAATATCTACAAAATAATATCCCCAATTGTAAAGTTTTGATTTTAACTCATCAATTTTTATAGTATCTGCAAAGTTTATTGTAAAACTATCAAAACATTTTGCTTTTGGAAGAGCATATGAAATAGTTCGTATTGGAGAAATCAGGATTTTGTCTTGTTTTTTGTAAGAATAATATGAACTAAGAGTTCCTGTAATGTCTTGTAATTCATTAGAAAATGACAATAAATCATCTCCAAAATTTGCCCTAAAATCTGATATTACAAAAGGTTTCAAACCCAAATATGCCACAATATCTGAAGCTATTTGAGCTTGTCTATCATCATTTACGATTAAAAGTTGACACTCTTTTGTTCTTTTTTCATCTTTTAGATTTTTTAAAAATTCGTAGATATTTTTCACTATTTTTCTACTTGCACTAACTCAAAATCATTTGTATTTTTATCAAAATAATATGTTGGATATGGTGTTTCATTTAATAAAAAAATCAAATTTGCATCATTAAAAACATTTTTTTGAAGTCCTTTTTTAAAAACTTCTAAAATATAAGCTTTTGTAGAAAAAGTGGTAGTCGTTGAGGTTGCAGTATATACAAAATCTTCGCCCTCAACAGGTTTAAAGCCTTCTCTTTTCACATGTTTTTCAAACTTCTCTTTATCTTCAAGACCACCAACATCTAATAAAACTACTACTTCAATCCCGTCCATAATTACCCCAAAAATTTTTGGCTTATTCTAACATATAAAAGTTTTGTAATTGATTGTAAACACTATTGCCTAAAATTGTTGGATTTTAAACTAAAACGATAATAAGAACAAGTTTTATATGTTATTATTTAATATATTATACGATTTTGGTTTCTAAGGATTGAAAATGAATTACGAATTATTAAGTAAACTAGCTTTAGAAGAAGCAGAAAAATCAAAAAATGAAACTTCAATTTTAAAAAAAAGAAATGAAATATTACATAATGAAGTGGAAAGATTAGAATCTTTAGTAAAAAAAATAGAACAAGAAAGAGTCTCTTTAAAAGATGAAGTTGATACTTTAAAGGATGAAGTTATTTCATTAAAAAATGTTTTAGAATTTAAAGATGATGAGAATCAGCATTATCCACATTATTCGTGAGTTTATTATTTGTATTTCAAATTAGTTTTTGAAATACAAATAAGTGTTTATAAAAAAACTATTGAATCACCGCACTAACCAATCCAATTACTCCACCAAAAACACCTCCCCAAATAACTAGCCAGCCTAAATGTTCTTTTATCATATCTTGAACTATCTCTTTTACCATTTTTGGTGTTAATTCTTCAAGTCTTAAATTCACTATTCGGCTAAGTTTTTCATATACATCAGCACTTAAATCTTCTGATTTTAAAGCTTCGTTTACTACTTCTTGGAAAGCATCACTTGCAGAAATTGAGATTATTGAAGCTTGAAGTTTTTTTGTAAATGGTTCTCTTAATGGCTCAAGTGCAGCTTCACCACCAAACATTCCTAACATTCCACCAAAAGATGATTGCATTACTGATTCTTTTAATGATTCATAAGCTGGTGAAAAATCTGTTTTATTTAAGATTTTTTCAAAATCTATTGTTTTTTTAGCGCTTGA
>JAQVLW010000024.1 GCA_028703945.1 Aliarcobacter sp.
AGTACTTTTGTACTCTTTTTTTATATCAAATCCAAAAAATCTGAATTCAAAATCAACAACTTTTTTTCTACTTTATTATAAATAAATCTTTTATCACCAATTTTAATTCCATTAAAAATAATTGATTTTATCTCTTGTTCTGTTTTATTGTATCTTTTCATCAAAACAAAAAAATCTTTTACACTAATAAAATCAGCTTTATTTTCATCTATTTTATTTTTTAAATTTGATTCTATTTGTGGTTTATAAATAGAACGCATTTCATTAAAAGCACTTTGTAAAAGTTTTATTTCAGAATTAAAAACTTCTATAATTCTTTTTTGATTTTTTTCTAATCTAAAAATTTCTGAAATATATTGTTTTTTCATCCATTTCATTGATTTTTTTAAGAGTTCAATTTGTTCATTTTTAACGTCAATAACAGCATTTATAGAATCAAAACTAGGTGATTTTACAGATGAAGTTTCAACTTTTGATTTATTTTGATTATCATCATTTTTTAGTTCATTACTAATATAAACAAAAATTTTACCATCTTTTTTAATAGATTTTAATTGGTCTTTTTTAATTCGATAATGTATACCTTGTAAAGACAATCCCAATATTTCAGCTGCTTGAGAAGTAGTAACTAATCTTTCCAAGGTTTAAGTCCTAAAATTTTGAGCTATCTATTTCAATAACTGTATGTACATTTCCTCTTGGTTTAAAATCTCCAATAACTTTCATCCATTTAGGCTCTAATTTAGAGTATAAAGTATCAAAAATTTCATTTATAGAATTTTCATGTGAAACTTCTCTAAACATAAATGAATTAATATAAATTTTTAATGCTTTTAATTCAATAACTCTTTTATTTGGTGAGTATTGTAATTTAATTGTTGCAAAATCTGGGTATCCACTTCTTGGACATTTTGCCATAAATTCAGGTAATTCAATATCTATAATATAATTTTTTTCATGTACATTTGGCCAAAAATTTTCTTCTTTATTAATATCAAATTCTAATATTTCTTTTTCACCATATTTCATTTCCATAATTTTTATAACCTTAATAAATATAATTTTTGCCTATTTTACCCAAAAAAGACTTATAAGAGTTACTATTTAAAAACTATGACTCATTGTTTCTTGACACAAATCACAATCACTTTGATTTTTATTACATAAAACACAAGGTCTTAAATTAGCAAAAGTTCGTTCAAAATTTTTGTTATTTGGATTTATTGAAGCAATATAAGAGACATTTTCAACAGGGTCATATAACAAAGAATTAATAATTTCTTGATTTAAGTTTGAATTTCTGGCTAAGTTTCTTCTAATTGACATTGATGAATGATTTTTCAGAAGTAACATTTCATCAAAAGAAGTAGTTTTTAAAGCAATATCTAAAAGTTCAGCAATATTTTTAATTAACAAATTCATTTTTTCCTCCAAATCTATAATATATGAAATTATTATATCTTAATTTATTATTTAAATAGAGGAAAATAGTACAAAATATAACAATAATAAATATATTATTGTTATATTTTAATTAATTAATTTTTAAACATCGAGATGTTCAACATCTTTTGCATGTTGTTCAATATAATTTCTTCTAGGTTCAACTTCATCACCCATGAATAAAGTAAATGTATCAGATGCAACTTCAGCATCTTCAATTTTAACTCTTAAAAGTCTTCTATTATCAGGAATCATTGTTGTTTCCCATAATTGCTCTGGATTCATTTCTCCAAGACCTTTATATCTTTGAATATAAGCACCTTTTTTAGCAAGAGTTTCAATATCATCTAAAATGTCTAATAAATCTCTTCCTTCAAATACTGTTAAATCTCTCTCTACAAGCTTAGTATAAATATATGTAGCTTCACTAAAATATGGTGATGAAAATAGCTCTTCGTCTATTATAAGCTCTTCAAGTCCCTCTTTTGTTTGAACAAATAATTGAATTTTATCATCAAGTACCGTTTTTGATAAAATGTTATAACCTTTTGCATCTAAATAATCTTTTACTTTTTCATAAAGTGTTGCAAAATCAAGATTAACTAAATCATTATTTTCAATCAAATATTTCAAAACTTCAAGTAAAGAATATCTTTTTCCTAATTGTCCTAGCATACTTCTATATCTTGAAACTATTTTAAATAAATCTAATAAATCGTTATATCCTAAACCTTCAAATGAGAATGATTCTAAACCATTTTCAATTAAAAATGCTGATAATGCATTATCATCTTTTAAATAAATTTCATTTTTACCTTTTTTATATCTATAAAGTGGTGGTTGAGCGATATATAAATATCCATTTTCAATAACTGGTCTTAAAAATCTAAAGAAGAAAGTTAATAAAAGTGTTTGAATATGACTTCCATCAACATCAGCATCTGTCATAATAATGATTTTATGGTATCTAATTTTTTCACCATCAAAATCTTCACCAATTCCACACCCAAGTGCAGTAATTATATTTCTAATTTCATCTGATTTTAAAATTTTATCAAGTCTAGATTTTTCAACATTTAGAATCTTACCTTTTAGTGGTAAAATAGCTTGAAAAACCCTGTCTCTTCCTTGTTTTGCAGAACCTCCAGCAGAATCCCCTTCCACCAGATATAATTCTCTAATTGCAGGATCTTTAGATTGACATTCAGCTAATTTTCCTGGAAGTGTTCCAACTGACATAGAATCTTTTTTTCTAGTTAAATCCCTTGCTTTTTTAGCAGCTTCTCTACCTCGTGCTGCCATTAAAGATTTTTCCATAATAGCTTTTGCTTGTTGTGGATTTTCTTCAAAATATTTATCTAATGCATCACCTGTTAATTTTTGAGTAATTGCTTTTACATAAGATGAACCTAATTTACCTTTAGTTTGTCCTTCAAATTGCGGTTCTGGAACTTTTACAGAAACAACTGCAATTAATCCTTCTCTAACATCATCACCTGTAATTTTTGTATCTTTTTCTCTAGCTGCTGCGTTTTCATTTAAATATTTAACAATTGATCTTGTAAGTCCAGCTTTAAAACCAGCTTCATGAGTTCCACCATCAATTGTTCTAATATTATTTACAAATGATAAAGTTTTTTCAATATAAGTATCGTTATACATAACAGCAATATCAACTTCAACACCATCAACAGTATCATTAAATGCAACTGCATCACAAACAGGTGTATCTTTATTCATATCTTCAACAAATTGTTTTAAACCACCTTCAAAATGATAAACTTCTTTTGTTTTTGTAATTTCATTATCAAGTGTAATTGAAATAAATGAATTTAAATATGCAACTTCTCTAAATCTTTTTGCAAGTATTGCAAATTCATATTTATTTACTTCAAAAATAGAATCATCTGCTAAAAATTCAATTGTTGTTCCAGTTTTTCTAGGGCTATCACCAATAACTTCAATTACTCCTTGAGGAATACCACATTTGAATTCTTGATAATTAATTTTCCCTTCTCTATAAATCGTCATTTTTAAATGTTTAGATAAAGCATTTACAACTGAAACCCCAACTCCATGAAGTCCACCTGAAACTTTATAAGTATCTTTATCAAATTTTCCACCAGCGTGAAGAACTGTTAAAACAACAGTTGCAGCTGATATTCCTTCACCTTCATGAATAGCAGTTGGAATTCCTCTTCCATCATCTTCTACTTTAATCCAATGATCTTTTGTCATTGTAATTTTAATATTTTTACAATAACCAGCCATTGCTTCATCAATAGAGTTATCTACAACTTCATATACTAAGTGATGTAGTCCATTTATATTAGTATCACCAATATACATTCCTGGTCTTTTTCTTACAGCTTCAAGACCTTTTAATACTTTAATATTACTAGCGCCGTATTCTTGTTCACTCATTATAGATTTCCTTATTTTTGTTTAAAATTTTTTTATATTATTTTTCTAAAACTATTGGCATTACAATAGTAAAAAATTTATCATCTTCTAAATAAAATGGTAAATTTGATTCATTAAAACCAATTTTGATTTTTTCATTATGTGACATACTTAAAAAATCTAATAAATATTTTGCATTCACAGCTAAGTAAAACTCTTTTTCAATATTTAAATCAATATCAATTTGAGTTTTAGATTCACTATCTTCATCAAGGGATTCAAATAAAATTGATGTTGAGTTAAATGTGATTTTAATATTTGAAAAAAGTGAAGTTACAAGTTTTATTGATTCAACTAATATACTTTTTGGTAATGGAAAATTATATTTCAAAGTTGATGGAATAATTCTTTCATAATCAGGAAATTTTCCATTTATTAATTTTGTAAAAAATTTAGTATTTTCATTTGAAATTACAAGATTTGTATCATCATAAGAGATTTTAGCTTCATCTAAAAATAGTTTTTGAATTTCAATAATTGCTTTTTTTGGAATAATAAATTGAGCTTCTTGATTTGAAATATTTTGTAAATATGAAACTGCTAATCTTCTAGTATCAGTTGAAACAAAATTTATTTTTTGACTTTTTATATCTAATAATGCACCATTTAATTCAAATTTAGGATTGTTATTATCAATAGCAGGTGTAATTTTTCTAATAGAATTTATAAAATTAATTGTTGAAATTGATAAATCTTTTAAATTTTCTGATTTATTTAATGATGGAAATTCATTAGCATCATAAGTTGGTAATTTAAAAGTAGATTTATTTTGTTTTATAACTAGATTATTATTTGAAGCTTCTATTGTAATTTCTTCATTTTTTAATCTTTTAATTATTCCTAAAAGATTAGAACCATTTACAGTTACTTTTCCATCTATGGTATCTGTTATATTATCTATATTAGTTTCTAAACCTATTTCATAGTCAGTTGCTTTTATAATTAATTTTGAATTGTTTATTTCTAAATATATATGTGATGTGATTGCACTAGAATCTTTTTTTTCTAAAAAAGGTTGCATTGATGCTACGACATTTTCAATGATATTTTTCGTAATTACAAATCTCATTTTATCTCCTATATTTTTATTTAATTTAGTGGAAGTAGTAGTTCATGTGAAAAGATGAAAATACCTTTTAAAACACTGTGGAGGCGAACTTTACCCCAGTGATTAAAATTGTCTTTGTATTCACATCTTTTCACATAAGTCTTTAAAACTTATTTTGTTCTAAAGTTTTACCACTCCTTATTTATGATTTTATTTTTTAAATTTTCGATAATTAATTTAAAGTTTTCATCTTTTTCAATTAACTCATTTGCTTTTTTAATATTATGAGAAATTGAGCTGTGATCTTTCATTCCTAAGAACTTTGCAATATCTGGCATAGAGTTATGAGTTAATTCTCTTGTTAGATAAATTACTATTCTTCTAGCATTTGCAACTGTTGCAGTTCTTTTTTTAGATTTTATATCACTTGGTTTAATATTTAACTGATTTGCAACAATATTAATAACATCAGGAAGTTTTATATTCTCTTTTGTCTCTTTTATTTGGTCTTTTAATAAATTTTGAACCATTGGAAGAGTGATTTCTTGATTTAATAAAGATGCACTTGCATTTATTCTAATTAAAACACCTTCGATTTCTCTAATTGAGTTATCAAGTGTAGTTGCAATGAAATTAATAATTTCTCTACTTAAATGTATTCCATTTAAATCAGATTTTTTTTCAATAATTGCTATTTTTGTTTCAAGTCCTGGGAGTTGAACATCTGCTGTTAATCCCCATTCAAATCTTGATTTTAATCTATCAACAAGTCCTGCAATTTGAGATGGAAGTCTATCAGATGTCATTACTATTTGTTTTTTTGCATTATGTAATTCATTAAAAGTATGGAAAAATTCTTCTTGAGTCTGCTCTTTTCCACTTAAAAACTGAATATCATCAATTAAAAGTACATCACATTTTCTATATTTGTTTCTAAAATGATCCATACTTTTATTTTTTAAAGAGAAAGTAAAATCATTCATAAACTGCTCAATTGTTACATAAATAACAGTATTACCTTTTTCAATTGCATAATTTCCAACTGCTTGTAAAAGGTGAGTTTTTCCTAAGCCAGTTCCACCATAAATAAAAAGTGGATTGTATTGAATTCCTGGTTTATTTGAAACTGCAAGTGAGGCATTATATGCCATTTGATTGGAAGGTCCTACAACAAAAGAATCAAAAGTATAAGATGGGTTAAGTATCGTGCTTTCGGCCGTTTCATTTTGAACTTGTTCTTTTAAAATCTCTTTTTTAGATTTTTTTTCACCTGTAAGTTTTATTTCAATAGATGGTTTTGAGCCATCAAAAATTTCAAAACAGTGTTGTATTAATCCAGTAAATTTACTCTTTATCCAAGAGGCTATATACTTGTTATTTACTTCAAAAATAGCGATTTTTTCGTCAGAAGATATTTTTTTATAAACTAATTGTTTTAAGTATCTTTCAAAATCTGTTTTTGAAGCTTCTTTTTGAATTATTGTTTGGAAATCTTTGGTTGTCATATATTTGTAAACTCTTTAATCGTAATTAGAAATATTATATCTAAAATTTTTATAAAACAGCTTCATTTAAAAGTAAGTGGTTTAAATTTATCAAAGAAAATAAGTTATACACATAGTGAATAAGTAGTGAATAAAATTCCCCCTTTAAGTAATATTTTATTAAAAAGATACCATTATACGGGCTATAGATATATGTGAATAGAAATTAAATAGAAAGAGTGAATAGTTGAAAATATTAGGAATTGACCCAGGTACACGAAACTGCGGATATGCCATTGTTGAAAAGAATGGAAATAGTATAAAACTTATAGAAGCTGGGTTAATAAAAATAAAAACAAAAATCTTACAAGAGCAAATTGTTGAGATGACAGAGGGTTTTGATTTGATTTTTGGAAAACATGAAATAGATGAAGTTTCAATAGAAGATATGTTTTATGCCTTTAATCCAAAAACAGTTATAAAATTAGCTCAATTTAGAGGTGCAATTTCTTTAAAAGTTTTACAAAAATTTGGTAATTTTGCAGAATACACTCCACTTCAAGTAAAAAAAGCAGTAACGGGAAATGGAAAAGCTACAAAAGAACAGGTGGCTTTCATGGTTAAAAGGCTTTTAGGTGTTAAAAAAGAGATTAAACCTCTTGATATTACAGATGCCATTGCAATTGCTTTAACACATGCCCAAAGATTGTAAACTTATTTTAAAATAGATATAATTCAAGCCCCAAAATTAGGACAAATAATGATAAAAAAAATCGGAATATTAGCTTCATATAATGGAAGTGGATTTGAAACTATACAAAAAGCTATTATTGAAAAAAAATTAAATGCAAAAGTTGTTGTTGTAATTACAAACAACACAAATGCTGGCGTTTTAGAAAAAGCAGAATCTTACAATATTCCTTATTTTATAATAAATGATAAAAGATACCCAGGTCAAGATATTGATGATAAAATAGCCAGATTATTGACCGAATTTGATTGTGATTATATATTTTTATCAGGTTATATGAAAAAGATTGAATCTAAACTTTTATCTTCATTTCCTAATAAAATAATAAATACTCATCCAGCACTTTTACCATCAATTTATGGAGGAGTTGGAATGTATGGAAGATTTGTGCATGAAGCTATTATTAAAAATGGTGAGAAAAAATCTGGAGTTACAATTCATTATATAGATGAAGTTTATGATGAAGGTGAAATTATTCTTACAAAAGAGCTTGAAATTGTTCAAAATGAAACGATTGATAGTTTGGAAAATAGAATTAAAGAGTTAGAAAGTATTGCTATTGTTGAAGCATTTCAAAAGCTACTAGTTTAAAAGCTAGTAGCAAGAGTTTTATTTTAGAATTGCACCTAATTCAGCAGCTGTTTTTAGATATTTAATATCTGTAACTTTTCCATTTTCTAAAGAAATAATAGTAATCATATCTTCTTTAATTGGAAATAGTGTTTTGTTAGCTTCATCTATTAGAAGAACCGAGAATGGATAATTTTTCATTTTTGGCATAGCAATAAACTTAGTAATTAAACTAGGCATTCCTGTAATATCTGCAATATAAACAGTTTTATTAGTTGTCAAATAATCTTTATCTTTCGTTAATAAAAACTCTTTTATTGTTGTACCTTCAGTTTTTGTTGCTGAAAAAATTATTGTTTTAATATTTGCATCAACTATGTAATCTTTTTCAAACTGATCTTTAATCATAAGTTTTGGAATATCAGTTCCTACTGTAAGTGTATTTGCAAATGCACTTAAACCTAATAAAATTGTAAATAGTAATTTTTTTATCATTTTTTCTCCTAAATTTTGAAAATTATGCAATCATACCAACAAAAAGTAAATGAAAAGTTAAAAAGAAATAATTACTCTTTTGACAAAGTTGGTAAATGCCATTTTTTATAATATGCAAGAATTCTTAATACAACACCAAAAATAAAAACTAATGTAAGTGTAGGTAAACTTCTTAGGTGTAGAAGTTCTAATACAAATATAATTGAAGCTACTATTAATGCGACAGTTGCATAAAATTCTGATACTAAAATTGAAGGAACTCTATTTATTAAAATATCTCTAATTGTTCCTCCTCCAACTGCTGTTAGAAAAGCTAATATTAAAACACCTAAAAAATTAAAATCATTTTGAATAGCAACTATTGAACCTGTGATTGAAAAAGATACTAAACCAACAGCATCAGAGATTATAAATACAGTTTTTCCTTCTAAATCAGCGATTTTATGAAGTTTAAATAAAAGAGCAATTACTACTGTTACAACTACTAAAATAACAGGAAGATTTGTTGTAAAAACATAAGGAGTTCTATCAGCTAAAACATCTCTAATCATTCCTCCACCAAGGGCTGTTAAGAATGAAGAGATAAAAACACCCAAAATATCAAGTTTATAGTGAACAGAAATTAAAAATCCACTCAGTGCAAAACAAATTATTCCAACAATATCAGCAATTTCTAAAGCGCTCATACTTTTCCTTTAAAATTTAAAAAATTGATAAACCAGTTTTTGTGGTAAATAGTTCTAAAGCAATTGTGCCAACTAGAGAATTCCCTTGCAAATTTAGTTTTGGAGAATAAACACAAATTGTCATTTTTTTGGGAACTACTGCCACAATTCCTCCACCAACACCACTTTTTCCTGGAAGTCCAACTTTATAAGCAAAATCGCCACTTGCATCATAATGACCACAAGTTAACATTAAAGAGTTTATTCTTTTTGCTTTTGATTCTGTAATTATTTGTTCATTTGTTAGTGGATTTATTCCATGATTTGCTAAAAAAAGCATTGATTTTGAAAGTTGTGAACTATTCATCATAATTGAACATTGTTTGAAATATGTATCTATAACTTCATCTATATTGTTGTTAATATTATTAAAACTTTTTATCATGTTTATTAAGGCAAAATTTCTAAAACCATGGGCTAATTCTGATTTAAAAATCTCTTCATCATAAACTATTGTTTTATCATTTGAAGTTTTTTTAATAAAATTTAAAATAGAATCAAAGGTATTTTTTTTATAAATTGAAACTAAACTATCAGCTGTAACAATTGCACCTGCATTTATAAAAGGATTTCTTGGAATTCCATTTTCATATTCAAGTTGAACTAAAGAATTAAATGGATTTCCCGATGGTTCATGTCCAACTCTTTTATATAAATCTTTTCCGTAGTGATTTAAAGCCAAAGTAAAAGTAAAAACTTTTGAGATACTTTGAATAGAGAATTTTAAATTAGAATCTCCAATGTGATATGAAGTTCCATCAAAAAGTTGAATTGACATGGCAAACTTTTTATCATCAACATTTGCTAAAGCTGGAATATAGTTTGCTAATTTCCCTTCATTTAAAAAAGGTTGAATCTCTTTTTCTATCTCTTCTAATACTTTTTGATAGTTCAAGCTAAAAGCTCTTTCATTGCCTCTGCTGTTTTTCTAATTTCCCATTGGGCGTGAGAATCTAGTCTTAGTTTAAAATAGTTTTCAAGTTGAGTTGGTTGAAAACCTCCCCAAATTTGTGAATATCCAGCTTGTGGGATTATTCTTCGGGCTTCTTGTGGTTTTACACCATCTTCTAAAGCTTTATAATAGTGTTCTAAACAAATATCTAAAATCTTTTGAGTATCACCATATTCAGTAGTTACTTCTTTCATTTTTTCAGAAATATAAAAATCAAAAGGAACTCTTTTTCCACTTACATATCTTCTACTAAGTTCTTGCCAATTAACTCTATGTCTTACCATTTGAGAACGAGTTGGGAAATCAACTTTGTATAAAAATACTTTGAAGTGAGCTTTTATAATTTCACACTCTTCAAGAGTATTGTAAAGGGTTCTAATATCAAAACTATAAGCTTTTGGGTTGTTTTCAAAATCATAAACTAAAGCTCTATAATTTGTAAGTAAATATTTACCATCACTAATAAGCTCTCCAAATTTTTTTACATTTGAAAATTCTGGTGCTAAAATTTCTTTATGTTTTTCATTTGTTGGGTCAAGTAATACAGGTACAAATTCAAAAGAAGAAGAGGGTAAACCTTGAGATTCTGCCATAAGCCTATTGTATAAACTTTCACTTCCTAAGGCTTTTGGTGATTGATAACAAATCGAGGCAACTTGAGTGATAGCTAATATCCTATTTTCTTCATTTAGATTGGCCTTTGAAAAGTCCCAATTTTCAACAAAAGCGATATCATCACCAAATATATTCTCTTTTTTGTTAATCATATTTATCATTTTTCGGCACCTTATTGTATAATTAAAGTAGATTATACAAAAAAGTACATATATATATAATTATTCAAGGAAAGATATGAATATTAAGAAAATTATTAAAATTAGTTTTATATTAATTTTATTCATAATTACGGTAATCGGAGTTATAAATACAGTAATAATTTATCAAATAAAAGAGAATAATTTAACTAAACAATCAATTACTAATTTGGTTTCAATGCAAGAAAAAATGAATGAATTATTAAAAGATACTATAAATTTAGATTCGATTGATAAGTTAGATAAATATAAAGAAGATTTTTCTAAATATGAGTTAGAGTTTGAAAAAATACAAGATACTTTTAAAGAGCAAGATAAAAATGATTTTATTGATTTTTTTATAAGTGATATTCAGAAAAATGAAATCATTGCAAAAAAACTAAATCTTTTATTTGAGAGTGAACAAGAGATAGAAAAGGCATTTGAAACTATTTATTCTTTGCAAGAGAATAAAATTGAAATAATTGATGAATTTGAAAGAAATTATCCAATAGAAAATGAACTTAGAAAAAAACTTGACCATGAAATTAGTGAAAGAAAAGATTTCAATCTTTCTCAATTATTTAGTGATGTGAAATATTATAGTAAAGAAGTACTTTATCAAAAAAGAGATAGGGAAACATTTGATAAATGGTTGGGAAAAATTGAATTATTAAAACAAAATTTTAATAATAGTGATACACAAAAATATTTAGAGATAGTTGGAAAAGTTGGAAATAGTGTCGTTAAAATTAAAGAGATAGAAGAAATAGAGTTTGATATAAGAAATAAGAGTTTTAATATTATTAATTTAAATAAACAATATAGTTCAGAAATGGAAGATGAAATTGAGCAACTTTCAGGTGATTTTATAAATATTACATATTTAAGTATTTTATTATTGTTAATTATCGTAATAAGTTTTCTAACCCTGTTATCTTACAAAGTTTATAAAAACGTTGGTTTATCTGTTGATGAAATTGAAACAAAAATTGAAGATGGTTTAACTGAAATTACAAATTTAAACCATGAAATAGAAAATACACAAAAAGAAGTTGTATTTACTATGGGTGCAATTGGTGAAAGTAGAAGCAAAGAAACAGGAAATCATGTAAAAAGAGTTGCTGAATATTCAAAACTTTTAGCGTTTTATTATGGTTTAGATGAAAAAGAATCAGAAATGCTAAAACAAGCAAGTCCAATGCATGATATTGGAAAAGTTGCAATTCCTGATGCTATTTTAAATAAACCTGGTCGTTTTGATGAAGATGAGCGAAAAATTATGAATACTCACGCAGCTTTAGGCTATGAAATGCTTAAACATTCAAATAGACCACTTTTAAAAATGGCTGCAATAGTTGCAAATGAACACCATGAAAAATGGGATGGAAGTGGATATCCAAGAAGTTTAAGTGGAGAAAATATTCATATTTATGGAAGAATTACAGCGCTTGCAGATGTTTTTGATGCTTTAGGAAGTGATAGAGTTTATAAACAAGCTTGGGATGATGAAAAAATATTTAATCTTTTTAAAGAAGAGAGAGCAAAACATTTTGACCCAAAACTCGTAGATATTTTCTTTGAACATTTAGATGAGTTTCTAAAAATTAGAGAAGCATTTAAAGATAAATTTTAGGAAAAGAGGATAAAAATCCTCTTTTATTTTTGAATTAAATACTGAATAGTAGGACCGCTACTATCAATACTTAAAACCTTATAACCATGATTTTTTGCATCAATTGGAATATTATTTATACTTTGTGGGCAATCACTAATGATTTCTAATATTTCACCTTTTTCTAAACTTTCCATTGCTTCAAGTGTTTTAACAGCAGGATAAGGACAAGGTTCTCCTTGCATATCAAGTCTATAATCTGGAATTATATTTTCTTTTTGCATATTAATTTCCTTTTATTTGTAGTTTTAATCGATAATTTTTTTCAAGTTTTAGAATTAATAAAAATAATAAAAATAGGAAAATATAATTCATAAATAAGCCACCATACTGACCGAACGATTCAAGTAGATTTATTTTTGGCCAAGATGTAGCTAGAGATACTGAAAAACTATCCCATGTAAATGCAAGTAAAGTAGCACCAATTACATTTCCAATTCCAACAATCCAAAAATGAACTTGACCTTCAACTGCTCGATACATCCAACCACATTCACAACCACCTGCAAGAACAATACCAAAGCCAAATAATAATCCACCTATAATAGCATTTGGCCCAGCCCACATGATTTTAGGAGGACTTCCAATCATAATATAAGAAAATACACCAATAGTTGAAACAGCCATTCCAATCACAATTGCAATTGCTAGTTCACTTCTTCCAGTTGTAAAAATATCTCTAAATGCAGATGTAAAACAAATTTGTGCTTTTGCAATAAGTAAACCAAATGCAGCTCCAAAAAGCATTGCAATTCCTAGTTTAGCACTATTTGCGAAAAATATTAGATATAAAGCCCAACATATCATTGCTACAAATACTAAAGAACCAATTGTAAATAGTGATTTAACTTGTTGTTTGTCTTTTTCTAAATCTTTACTGCAAGATACTTTTTGTAGTTTTATTTTTGATTGAAAAAAAGAAAGCATAGTTACTTTGGTTCCTAAATAAACACCAATAATCATAGCAAGTGTGAAAAACCAAGCATGAAGAGAAAACTGAGGAATTCCTGTAAACAAACTAGCTAAATTACAACCCATTCCAAGTCTTGCTCCAAATCCTGCAATTATTCCACCAATTAA
This sequence comes from Aliarcobacter sp., assembly GCA_028703945.1. Taxonomy (GTDB): domain Bacteria; phylum Campylobacterota; class Campylobacteria; order Campylobacterales; family Arcobacteraceae; genus Aliarcobacter. The sequence continues at coordinate 13,481 of JAQVLW010000024.1, forward strand.
TGCTTGAGCAATTCTAATTTTACTAGCTGGCATTCTTAGTTTTACATTATTTCCCCAAAACGCAGCTGCAATACAACCAGCAAACATACCAATAATCATAACACCATCAATTCGAGTAAGACTATTTCCATCCATTTTCATGATTTTATAATATCCCCAATTGCTAATATCAACACCCGCGAATTGTAAAATATGACCACCCCATCGTGTGAATTCACCTGTAACTGCCCAATAAGTTCCAGTGATTCCAAAATAGTAAGCAGCAAGTACACCAAGTGCTATAACAGCAGGTGTTGGCTTCCAAAAACCAACCAAATAGGTATTTTTAAATTGCTTGAAATAATCCATTCAAGTTTCTCCTAACAATATGTTTTAATTTTGAAATTTCGGATAAAACTTTTATGAGTCTAAAAGTATGATTATCCTATTTGATGAGATTAAAAGTATGTTTTTGTATCTCTATTTGTACCACAAATCTAATGGAATACTAATAGAAATTAACTTAATAGTAATTAAAATAGTAAAATATTTTTTACCAATATATCTTAAAAATATTATTTCCATTTTCATAAAAGTATTCTAATTTGAAATTATGTTTATCAATAATCTTTTTTACAATACTAAGACCCAAACCAAAACCATCCCTTTGAGATAACTCTTGAGTAAAAGGTTTTAAGTAATATTCTATTTCTTTTGAAAGTTTTTGCCCTTTATTTGAAATAGAGATTTCATTTTTATTTGCTTCTATAATTATTGGATATGAAATAGCATATTTTAGGGCATTATCAATTAGATTTTTAAGTGCAGTTGATAAATAATATAAATCAGCATTTATTTTAAAATTTTCATTTATATGTATTTCTACTTTTGATTCATCTTCTAAATAAAGTTTTCCTAAAGACTCAACTATTAAAGTTTCGACTGTAAAATTTGTAAGATTTAGTTTTGTAAGGTTTAATTTTTCAAGTTCTATTAACTCATTTGTCAAAATCTCTAAATCAACAAATATCTTTTTTAGTAACTCTTTTTGAGAAAAATCATCTATTTTTTCTATTGCAAATTTGCCTTTTGCAATTGGAGTTCGTAGTTCATGTCCAATATCTCTTAAAAGTTCTTCTCTTGTTTTAATTGAATTTTCTAAAGAAGTTGCCATATTATTAAAAGTATTTGCAAGAATTCCTATTTCATCTTTTGAGTTTATATTTATACGACTTGAAAGTTCGCCATTTGCGAAGTTTGTAATCTGTTTTGTAATTTTTTTTAGAGGACTTAAAAGAGTTAATATATATAAAAATATTAAAAAAAGTACAAATATATCAAGAAAAACTAGAAAATTTAGAATATTTTTTTCATTTAGATTTTCTTCATCGGGAGTTTTTAGGATATATTCTTCATCTAAATAATTTATCTTTATTAAAAACTCATTATCAAAAATCTCTTTTAGAATTTCAATTTTTCCAAAGGTATAATCTTGGCTATAAATTATTTGATTGCTAGAATTTGGCAATTCTTTTAGGATTTTAAGATTATTTTTTGAAAGAATAGTGTTTATATAATTTTTATTTTCAATATTTTTTAAAATATCATCTATAATAGTTTGATATTTTTCTTGTACTAATTTATTCATTCTTTTTGAGTTAATGTTATTTGTCCAAAAACCAATAACACTCATTAAAATAAGGCTCAGAAGAAATAAAAGGGAGATTTTTTTAAATATTGACATCTTAACCTACAAACTTATAACCAATACCCCAAACAGATTTTATATATTTGGGATTTTTTGAATCATCTCCTATTTTATATCTTATGTTTGAAATATGCATATCAATGGTTCTGTTTTTTGTATTTATATCTAGGGAAGTTGCATTTAGGATTTGTTCTCTTGATGAGATTTTATTTAGATTTTCACATAAGAAAATAAAAATCTCAAATTCTATTTTTGTAAAATCTATTGGAAAATCATCCAATAAAACAGTTCGGTTTTCTTTGTTTATTATAAAATCATTTATTTTTATAGTCTTGTTAAAACTCTTTTTTAAGATATGTTCAATTCTTAAAACTAATTCTCGTGGTTCATAAGGTTTTGCCAAATAATCATCAGCCCCAAGCTCAAAACCATGAATTTTATTTCCTATATCACCTCGTGCTGAAGAGATAATAATCGGAATATTTCTTATGGATTTTAGTTTTTTAAATAAATCAAAACCATCCATATCAGGAAGCATCAAATCAAGTATTATTATTTCGTAATTTTCTTCATGTTTAAAATTCTCAATAGCATCTTTTGGGTGAGCAAAAGCTGTACAATCAAATCCATAATCTTTGAGATATTCAGATATAAATTTTTGCATTTGTAAATCATCTTCAATTAATAAAACTTTTTTACTCAATTTCCCATTCCTCCAAATAATCTGCAAATTCTTCTCTTTGTTTTTCATCTAATATGGTATGTATTTTTTTTAATCTTGCTACTTCTAAAATAGCTGATTTTGTTTTTATATCTGTTAAAATTTTAAGATATTGCTTTTCATTGAACTCTTTATCTTCTATTAAATCTTTAAGTAAATCTTCTTGTTCTTCTTTGTATTCATAGAATTCTTTATACTCTTTCTTAAAATCAATTAGGATAGTTTTTATTTTTTCCAATTGAGTAGAGTTTAGATGTAAAAAATCAAGATTTTTATATGAATGTTTATATTTTTTATGTCCATCATCTGCATTTAAACATAGATATAAACTACTTAAAATCAGAAAGATTTTTAATATTTTCATTTTCTATTAATCCTTTTTCCACATCACTATGACAAGCTTTGCAGTTTGCTTTACTCTTTATCTCTTTATGCAGAAAAAGCTCTTTTGGAATATCTTTATGCTTTTTTTCCCAAAAAGTTGTTTTTGTTAGAGCAATTATATCTTTATTTTCTATTGAATTTAAAAATTTCCAAGAAGCTTTTGTTGTAGAAGTTTCAGCACTATTTTTTACTAAAAAAGCCAATATTTCTTTATTTGATTCTTCATTTATTGATGCGTCATCTCCAAAGTGATTTTCCAAATTGCTCATCATTGTTTCCCATGATTTTCTAGGCAAAAGATTTGGTGGATATAAAATATGGCATGATGCACACTCTTTTGCAAAAAGTGGGTTTTCTACTTTGTAATCTATTGGTTTATGAATAGATGCCGTTAAAATATTTTTTGGTTCATATAAACTAAATATTAAAAAACTAATAAAAGCTACAAACATAAGAAAAGCAAATAGTTTTTGAAATATATTTAATTTTATACTTTCATTTTCTTGAGTAACTTTAAATCCTGTAGCTATTGATTTTAAAGTTTCATGTTTTTTATGAAGTAATCTATCCAACAAAACACCTGAAATATGAGCAATTATAAGTGCTATTAAAACTGATGATAAGAACTCATGAATTTCTTTAAATAGTTTCATTTCTTTAAAATAAGAACTATTTAGAAAAGATAAAACTCCTTTTCCTTCTTGAACTCCAAAAGCCGAAATACCAGTAATTATAGTTAAAAAAGTAACAATTAACATTCCAAACATTACATAAGACGCAAGTGGATTGTGACCTATATACTTTTGATTTGAATCGAAAATATTTACTAAAAAATCTTTTACATTTTGTATTCCAATTGGGAAATCTTTAAATAAAGAGTATTTAGGACCCCAAAATCCCCAGAAAAATCTAAAAATAAGTAAAAGTAGAATTGCATATCCAGTAATAGCATGGTAGTTTAAAAGGCTATCTTCATCATCACTTAAAAATGCCAATAGAATAAATACCACAAACAAGAGGTGGAAAACTCTTGTTGGTAATGACCAAATATATGACTTTTGCATAATTTATCCTTTTAATCTTTCCATCTTCCAAAATTTGGAATATTTATATCTCTTTCTCCGTATATACCTTTATCAGCTGTTTTGTGACAAGCTATACAGTTAAATAATCCTTTAACTTCATTTTGTGTAATTAAATTTTTTCTGATATCTTCATGTTTTTTAATCATATACGGAGTTGTAGAAATTGAGTCAGGAATCTGGTTTTTAGCCAAACTTGAAACAATTCTATTACTTCTTTTATATTGCATATTTTTTTCTGCACTATTATCATTTAGATATTTAGTTAAAGTTTGTAAATTAGCTTCATTTAATGAAGCATCACTATTAAAATGATTTTCTAAATTTGTCATCATTTTATTCCAAGCATTAGATGGAAGTAACCCTGGTTGATAAGGGAAATGGCAAGAACCACACTCTTTTATATAAAGCTGATTATTTACAGGTGCCACATCGGTTTTTGTATTAAAATTATCACTTGCCAATAAAGAGTTTATAATAAGTGCTAAAAAAATTAAATATTTCATGGTTATTCCTTTATTTATTTATAATGTAAGTTATTACATCGCCTTTTTCAAGGGCAGTTCCTTCACGATTGTAAACATCGTTGAAGTTTCTTTTTATCCATTTTTCAATTTCAGCTAAATCTGTAAATCTTTTTGGATTTGCTTTTGGTGAAAGCGGCTCAATTACTTTTCCTGTAAAGAAGTTTTCACTTGATTTGTTTAAATCTATTCCATGACAAGACGTACATGCAATCTCTTTACCTTTTTTACCAATATGTTTTGAGACAAAAATCTCTTCACCTCTTTTTGCATCAAAAGCTGTAAATTTAGGATTTTCTTTTAAAACTTCTTGTTTTAAAGAACTAAGATAATCATCAGCAACACTAGCAAAGCATAGATTTAAAAGTAGGGATGATAGTAGTAGAATTTTCATTTTTATACCTCTGTTTTTTTATATAACCGAAGTATAAAGGAATAGTTTAAATTTTTTTTGTTAGTTTTATTGACATTTTCTTGACAAAGTTTAAAAAGTATCGATTAAAACGATAGCCCAAGTAATCACAAATATAAAAATACTTATAAATACAATAGTACTTCCAACATCTTTAGCTCGTCCAGCCATATTATGATGTTCAAGGGTTACTAAGTCAACAACTCTTTCAATGGCGCTATTTGTAGCTTCTGCTAAAAGCATTCCCATTAAAGAGATAAATAATAAAGCCTTATTTGTTAAAGTTGCATCTATAAAAATAATTACAGGAAGTAAAATAAGCGTGATAATTAACTCTATTTTAAAAGAAGTTTCTGTTTTTATTAAATCAATTAATCCTTTTAATGCGTAAGAAGTGTTTTTAAAAAAATTATATTTTGGTTGATTTCTCAAATTTCTTGCCTTTGTTTAAATTGCGTTAATTTTACTATTATTAAGATAATAAGCCAAGCCATAATCATTGTAATAATTGTGTGACTTAAAAAATGGTCACCTAAAAGCATTTTATATAAACCCATGCTCCATGCAATAACTAATGCTACGACTAATGCTCTTTTTTGATTTTTAGGTGTTTTAAATAGAAAGAACAGAGCCATTAACGCAAACCCACCACTTGCATGACCTGCTGGCCAACATTTTGCTTTTGAAGTTTGAATAAAACCTTTTGGATATGAATCAAATACTTTAGTCTCTGGATATGTTCCATTAAAATTTACAATATTACAAGGGCATGGAGTATTTGAAATCGCTTTTAATGAACCAATAATTACAGGAACAAAAATAGCAGATAATAAAACAATAATTAAACCTTTTTTATATTCTTGAATAAGTTCTTTTTTTCTTAGAAAAATTAGAAAAATTAAAATACCCACAGCAAATAAAATCAATAAATTTTTAATTCCATCATAAAAAAAGAATTTTAATATAGGTTCGTCTTTATCAATCAGCCAATTCTTTGTATCAAAATTATAAAAAAAGCTTTGGATAAAAATATCTAAATCAGTAAATTGAAAAATGGCAATTACAGATATTAATAAAATAGCTGTAATTATTATTTGTTTATTGAGGTTTATTAGCATTATATAAAATATCCATCTCTTTTTTATAAACAGTAGTTTCTACTTCAAATAAACCTAAAAGCGTATGAAATAAATTATCTTGAGAAAAAGATTGATTTTTATAAGTATTAAGTTTTTCTACATTTATTTCATCTTTTATTTCACCACCAAACCACATAAGTGAACCTATATGTTTTTGTTCATCCGGAGCCATAAAATATGGAAGGCCATGTAAATAGATTCCATTTTCACCCAAACTTTCACCATGATCACTCATATAAAGCATAGCTGTTTCATAATCATTTGAATAAGGTTTTAGAAAATTAATAACCTTTGATAAAAAATAATCAGTATATAAAATTGCATTATCATAAGCATTACTTACTTCTTCTTGTGTACATTGTTCTAACTGATTTGATTTACAAACAGGTGTAAATTTTTCGAATTCTTTTGGGTATCTTTTATAATATGCAGGACCATGATTTCCCATTTGATGAAGTACAATTAAAATATTTTTACCTTGATTATTTTTAATATATTCATTAAGCCCAACTAGCATTCCCTCATCTCTACATTCTTCATCACAAATAGTATTAGTTTTAGAAGTTCTATAATCTTCAAAATCAACTCTTAGTGCAACGCCTTTTGAATCAGAATTGTTATCTCTCCATAAAATTTTTATATCATTTGTATGTTTTAAAACATCAAGAATATTTTCAGTTGATATTCCTTTTTTATAATCATAATCTGCTCTGCCGAACATAGAAAACATACAAGGAACTGATTCAGCAGTTGATGTACCACAAGAATACATATTTGAGAAATTTGTAATTTCTTCTTTTTTTAATAAAGGATTAGTCTCTTTTCCATATTCATTTAATGAAAATCTATCAGCTCGTGCTGCTTCCCCTACAACCATAATAACAATTTTAGTTTTTTCAGTTTTTCCAGATATATCTACTTTTATTATTGCATCTTTACCTATTTCTTTAACTATTATTGGACCACTTGTTAGGGTTTTATTTACATAATTCCCAATACTATAAATCCAATAAATTGGATTTATATGAAATCTTAAAGATTTATGTTCTCTAAAAAATGAAGTATAAAATTTACTAAAACTAAATAATATTATTAAAATAATTACTAAAGATAAAAATAAAGTTTTTAGTTTTTTAAAAGATTCCTCTTTAAAAGATTTGTATTCAATTTTAGTCTTAAATATAAAATATGTAGGAACTATTGCTAAAATTAAAACATAAACAATAAGTTTAGGAGTAAATAAATCCGATGATTCACTTAAGTTAGTTTGTAAAGAATTTCTAATCATACTATCATCAATAACTATGTGATAAGTATCCATGAAATAAGCCGTAAATGCCGAAACCACTAAAGTAAGTATTAGTAAAGGTTTAGTTGTATATTTAGATGAAAGAAGAGTGAATACAAATACAATAAAACTTACTAATAAGATAAAAGTAGAAGAAATATAAATAATGTTTAATCCCTCATTTGGATAAGTAATTAATATATTTTTAAAAAATGAAAAATTATAAAAAATGGCAAAAAGAAAAGCCGTAAATAATATTAATTTATATTGAGAAATTTGTTTCAAAAAAAGCCTTTTAATTGGTATTGAAATGAGATTATATATAAATATGATTAATAAAGAGTTAATTTAAAATAGATAAATTTTAAAATTTATAAAGGAAGAGTAGTAAAATAACAAATTTTTTAAGCTATTTTTTAGTATAATCGCGAAAATTTATATCAAAGAGAATTAATGAGAGACATTAGAAATATCGCTGTAATTGCGCACGTTGACCACGGTAAAACTACCTTAGTAGATGAGTTATTAAAACAATCAGGAACATTTTCTTCGCACCAGAATGTAGAAATAAGAGTAATGGATAGCAATGCTATCGAAAAAGAAAGAGGTATTACTATTCTTTCTAAAAATACTGCAATTGATTATGAAGGTGTAAGAATTAACATCATCGACACTCCTGGACACGCCGATTTTGGTGGAGAAGTTGAGAGGGTTTTAAAAATGGTTGACTCTGTTTTATTACTTGTTGATGCTCAAGAAGGTGTTATGCCTCAAACTAAATTCGTTGTTAAAAAAGCACTATCTTTAGGACATAGACCAATCGTTGTTATTAATAAAATTGATAAACCAGGTGGAGATCCAGATAGAGTTGTTGATGAAGTATTTGACCTTTTTGCTCAAATGGATGCAACTGAAGAACAATTAGACTTCCCCGTTGTTTATGCAGCAGCAAGAGATGGTTATGCAAAATTAGCTTTATCAGATGAGAATAAAGATTTAACTCCATTATTTCAAACTATTTTAACAGAAGTTCCAAAACCTCAAGGAAGTGACGAAAATGGTTTACAACTTCAAGTATTTACACTAGATTACGATAACTTCATTGGAAAAATTGGAATCGCTAGAATCTTCAACGGTACAATTTCTATGGGTGAAAATGTAGTTTTAGTTAAAGCTGATGGTGAAAAAGTAAAAGGAAGAGTTTCTAAACTTATCGGATTTAAAGGTATGGAAAGATTTGACATTAAAACGGCTGGAACAGGTGATATTGTTGCTGTTGCTGGTTTTGAAACAATTGATGTTGGAGATTCTTTATGTGACCCAATAAATCCAATGCCATTAGACCCAATGCATATTGAAGAGCCAACTTTATCTGTAACATTTGCAGTAAATGATTCTCCATTAGCTGGAACTGAAGGTAAATTTATCACTTCTAATAAAATCAATGAAAGATTAGCTGCTGAAATGAACACTAATATTGCTATGAATTATGAGCAAATTGGTGAAGGTAAATTTAAAGTTAATGGAAGAGGTGAGTTACAAATTTGTATTCTTGCTGAGAATATGAGAAGAGAAGGTTTTGAGTTCTGTATTGGAAGACCTGAAGTTATTACAAAAATGGAAGATGGTGTTAAAACTGAGCCATTTGAACATTTAGTTATCGACTTACCTGATGAGCATACAGGTGCAATTATTGAAAAACTTGGAAAAAGAAAAGCTAATATGACAAATATGGTACCAATGGGTGCTGGTTATACAAGATTAGAGTTTGAAATTCCTGCAAGAGGTTTAATTGGTATTAGAACAGAGTTCTTAACTGAAACTAAAGGTGAGGGTGTTATGAATCACTCATTCTTAGAATTTAGACCGTATTCAGGAATGGTTGAATCAAGGAAATATGGAGCATTAGTTTCTATGGAAGCTGGTGAAGCTGTTGGATATTCAATTTTCAACTTACAAGATAGAGGTATTATGTTTGTTAAACCTCAAGATAAAGTATATGTTGGTATGGTAATTGGTCAACATGCAAAAGATAACGATTTAGATGTTAACCCAACTAAAGGTAAAGCACAATCAAATGTTAGATCTTCAGGTGCTGACGAAGCTATTAAATTAGTTCCGCCAAGAGCTATGTCTTTAGAAAATGCTTTAGAGTGGATTGAAGAAGATGAATCAGTTGAGATTACACCTATTTCTGTTAGAGTAAGAAAAAGAGAACTTGATCCAACTATTAGAAAAAGAACTGCAAAAAAAGAAAAATATAACTAATTTATAGTTTTCTTTTTATTTTTCTAAAGGGGAAGGATATTTTATCCTTCCCCTTTTTTTTAGATTATAAAAAACAATCATCTACTTATGCATAATAACTATACAGCCAAATTGTTGGGTAATAAAATAATTTAGTTTATATTTAGATAAATGTGACTAGAATTTACTAGTACAGGAGGTGTAATTTGAGTAATGAAAAAAATAGTGTATCTGAAATATTTTGGGAAACATTTTCAAACCAAGATAGACAAAAAATAAAAGAGTTCCAGAAGTATATGGATAAGTTTGCTGTTAATTTTAATCTTTATAAAGATGGAAATTTTATTGAAAGATCTTTACCTTTTGATGTTATTCCTCGAATTATAGAAACCAAAGAGTTTGATATAATTGATAAAGGTTTAAGTCAAAGAATAAAAGCTTTAAATCTGTTTTTAGAAGATTTATATACTACAAAAAATATTGTAAAAGATAATGTAATTCCTGAAGAGTTTATTTATCAAGCAAAAGGGTATTTAAAAGAACTTCAAGGATTTTCTCCTTCTAAAAAAATCCACACTCATATAAATGGAATTGATTTAGTAAAAGATACTATTTCAGATAAATGGGTTATATTAGAAGATAATTTAAGAGTTCCAAGTGGAGCTAGTTATCCTTTATCAATTCGAGATACTTATAGAAAAATTTATCCAAGTTTTTTTGAGAAACTAAAAATTAAACCTATTAAAGAATATCCATCAATGTTAAGAGAATCTATGGATTATGTAAATTGTGGTGGAATAAATGTTGTTTTAACTCCTGGAAGATTTAATTCAGCATATTATGAACATGCATATTTAGCAAAAAAAATAGGTGCTCAACTTGTAAGAAACAATGAATTAGTTGTACAAAATAAAGTTTTATATTTTAAAAATTATGATGGAAGATTAGTTCGAGTTGGAGCAGTTTATAGAAGACTTGATGATGAGTTCTTAGATCCAAAATTCTTTAATGAAGAGAGTTTAATTGGAGTTCCTGGAATCATGGAAGCTTATTTGTCTGGAAATGTTGCAATTATGAATGCCCCTGGGAATGGTGTTGCTGATGATAAAGGTATTTATTATTTTGTTCCTAAAATGATTAAATATTATTTAGGAGAAGAGCCAATTTTAGATAATGCCCCAACATATTTACCTTATTTTGAGCAGGATAAAAAATATATTTTTGAGAATATCGAAAAATTAGTAATCAAAGATGTTGCAGAAGCAGGTGGTTATGGCGTTATGTTTGGACATAATATGACAAAAATCCAATTAGAAGATTTAAAAACTATTATAAAAGCAAATCCTAGAAGATTTATTGCTCAAGAATTAATAGAATTTTATGATGAAGAGTGTTATTTAAATGATGAAATAGTTCCAAGAAAAGCTGATTTTAGAGCTTATGTTGTAATGGGTGATGAACCAAAAGTTTGGAAATGTGGACTAACACGTTATGCGATGGAAGCTGGAAATTATTTAGTAAATTCATCTCAAGGTGGTGGATTTAAAGATACTTGGGTTATGGAGGCGTAAAATGGAGCAATTATTAACTGCAAATGTAGCAACAAATTTATATTGGTTTGGAAGATATTTAGAAAGAATTGAAGCCACATTACTTGAAGTAATTGAAGCTTTTGACAAAATTATTGATTCAGATAAAGATTTCGGTAAAGAAATATATAAGAAATTGGAAATTGATTTAGAATATTCAAATGCTAAAAATTTTTTAAATGAAGCTGTTTTTGGGAATCATCATGCAAATTTACATATTTTAATTAATTATGCTAAAGAAAATGCCATTATTTGTAGAACAAATATGGATACAGAAGCTTTTGGTTCTGTTATTGAGTTGGCCAACCTACTAAAACAATCAGGTTTGGAGATTGATTGTAGATTTGTTGATAATGTTTTATCTTTAATTAGTGAAATTTGGGGTGAACTTACAAGAAAACAACATAGACAAGCAAGTGATTACTTCATAAGACTTGGAAAACTTGTTGAAAAAGTAGATTTTCATTTAAGACTAGGCAGAGATAAAGAATTTTCATTAGTCGTTATGGAAGAAATAGATAAAATCGTGACTATATTAGCACCTAATTCAAGATTTAGTCCCCATGATAAAAATGATTCTCATGAGTTAATAATGAATTCTATTAATGCTAAAATCAATAAAATAATAGTTGGGGATTAATGAATACAACAGAGATATTTACATCCGAATTACCAGTAGGTGAAAAATTATCTATAAAAAGAACAAGATTCGAACCGCTTGAAAAATCTTCTAATAAAATCAAAAGAATTTCAATTGTAAGTGGAATACACGGAGATGAGTTAGAAGGTCAATTAGTAATATATCTTTTAGCTGACTGGTTAAAAAATAATAGTGATAAATTGAAAGGAATAGTTGATATTTACCCTTCGGTTAACTCTTTGGGTGTTGATTCAATAACAAGAGGTTTCCCTTTATATGATGTTGATTTAAATAGAACTTTTCCGGGAAGTGCAAATGAGTTTTTACCAGGTCAAGTTGTACATGCGCTTGCAAATGATGTAAAAGGGAGTGCTATTGCTATTGATATTCACTCAAGTAATATTTTCTTACGAGAAATTCCACAAATTAGAATTAATAAAGAGTATTCAAAATCAACTTTACCACTTGCCAAAGAGTTAAATTGTGATTTTATTTGGATTCATGATGCAGTAACTGTATTGGAATCTACTTTTTCACATACAATGAATTCAATGGGGACAAAAACACTTGTTGTTGAAATGGGTGTTGGAATGAGACTTACAAAAGCATATGGACATCAATTATTATTAGGTATTTTAAATCTTATGCAAAAAGAGGGAATTATTGAGGGGAAAGATGATTTTGTTACAAGAGAAGCTTTTAATTCAGAAGTCGGAGAGGTTTTTTATTTAAATGCGCCTAAAAGTGGTTTATTTGTTCCTGCACTTGACCATTGTGCAATTATCAAAAAAGATGAAAAAATAGGGGATATTGTTGATCCTTTAACTGGAACTATTCATGCTACATTATTTGCTCCAAATGATGGAATATTATTTACTTTAAGAGAATATCCAGTTGTTTATGAGGGTTCATTAATAGCTAGAATTTTTGGAGATAACAGTGGAAAAAATTGAAGTTTTAAGAATTGAGTCACTAAGTAGAGCGCCATTAGTTGTGGAAGGATATCTATTTAAAGGAACAAATCCAAAAGCTCCTAAAGTAGCCATTGTTGGTGCAATGGAAGGTGATTCGATTTTACCATTGTATTGTGCTTCAACGATGGTTGATTTTTTTAAAAATAAAATTGATAAAGAGAAAATCAAAGGGGATGTTTTAATTATTCCTTCGATTAATCATTATGCTTTAAATATTGGAAAAAGATTTTGGCCTTTAGATAATACAGATATAAATATGATGTTCCCAGGTTATGAGTTAGGCGAAACTACTCAAAGAATTGCTAAAAAAGTTTTTGACGCAATTAGTGGATATGATTTTGGAATCATACTCGAAAGACGACCAGATCCAGCAACTTGTTTACCATATATAAAACTTTTTAAAAGTGGCTATGAAGATCTAATTGGTGCAAAGAAATTTGGTTTTAAAATGATTCATCATAGAACAATGAAATCAATAGATACGGTTACTTTACAATATAACTGGCAACTTTGGGGAACAAAGGCATTTTCAATTATGTGTCCAAGTGATAATCAAGTTGATAAAAAAATTGCAAGTCAAATAAATCAAGCAATGATAAGATTTATGGATAAAACAAAAATTATTGATTATCATATTTTTAATGGATATGAATCAACTGTAATTGATAGAAATTCTATTGCTGTTGTAAAATCTCCACGAAGTGGTATTTTTATATCAAAAGAACTTCCTGGTAATTATGTATCAAAAGATCAAGTTATTGGCGAAATTGTTCACTCTTTAGAGGGTGATGTAATACACCAATTTTTAGCACCATGTAATGGAATGGTTACTTGTTTTTATAGTAATTCTTTGATTTATGAGCATGCCGTTGCATTTAGAATTGCGAAGATTGGCTAATTCTAAGTCATTTTATTATATGATTTCATCAATTAAATAGGTGAAAATTATGAAGATATCAAAAAAGACAGATTATGCTCTTCGAGCTTTATTTGCAATTGCAGAGATAAAAGAGAATTCTATTTCTATACGAGAACTTTCTGAATCCACAGATGTTCCTAGAAGATTTCTAGAAAATATAATGCTTGAGATGAATAAAGCAGGTTGGGTTAGAAGTATTCCAGGAAGATATGGTGGATATACTTTGGCAAAAGGATCTGATGAAATTACTTTAGGTGAAGTTATTAGATTTTTTGAAGGTATGATAGCAATGATTTCATGCGTTTCGGTTTCAAGTTATGAATCATGCAGTCAAGAGAAAAAATGTCACTTTAGAAGAATTTTTTTAAATATTAGAAATTTAACAGCTCAAATACTTGATAGAACAACAATTGCCTCTTGTTTGGCTCAAACTCCAATAACAAAAGAAGATGTTTATAAAGAAGAATTTATTGGGGGATTAGGTATTTAATACTTAATCTATATCTTTTGTTTTAAAAAAATAACTCAAAATCCAGATACTTTTTATCAATTAGTTGACAAAGTAAAAAAAAGTGATTATAATTTCACCAATTTAGTAGGTGATAGATTAAAACCTATAAGAAATTCTTAATAAAGGTCTAGAATGATGAGTGATATGTGTAAAAAAGTATATTAATTAGGAAAAAGAGAAGGTGAGATTTTTTTAAATCTTTAAATTATCACGCATTTAGTGTGTATTATATTATAAAGAGACAATAACATGAAAAAAATAGTAAAAAATTTAAGAAATATTGCATTAAGCGCATTATTAATACCAGTATTAGGGATTTCAAGTGAGAGTTATGATTCAAAAGCAGAGGCTTCTAAAAAGTCATTAGAAATTTTAAATGTTTCATATGATCCAACAAGGGAGTTATATGCTTCATATAACAAAGATTTTGTATCTTATTGGAAAGAGAAAACGGGGCAGACATTAATTATTAAACAATCACATGGAGGTTCTGGAAAACAAGCAAGGGCAGTAATTGATGGGTTAGGGGCAGATGTTGTTACTTTAGCTTTAGGTTACGATGTAGATGTAATAAGTCAAAAAGCTGCTTTATTTCCAAAAGATTGGCAATCAAAATTAGAAAATAATTCATCGCCATATACTTCAACTATTGTATTTTTAGTTAGAAAAGGAAATCCAAAAGGCATAAAAGATTGGAATGATTTAATAAAAGAGGGTGTTGAAGTAATTACTCCAAATCCTAAAACTTCAGGAGGTGCAAGATGGAACTATTTAGCAGCTTATGCTTATGCTTTAAAAAAAGAGTTGGGTCATTTAAATAAAGTTGATAAAAATTCACAAAAGTATAAAGATGCTGATAAAAAAGCACTTGAATATATCTCTAAGTTATTCAAAAATGTTCCAGTTCTTGATTCTGGTGCAAGGGGAGCTACTAATACTTTTGTTCAAAGAAAAATTGGAGATGTGTTGCTTGCTTGGGAAAATGAAGCATTCTTAGCTATTAATGAGTTAGGAAAAGATGAATTTGAAATAGTTGTTCCAAGTATATCTATAGTTGCTGAACCTCCTGTTGCTGTTGTTGATGAAAATGCAAAAAAACATGGAACTTATGAAGTATCAAAAGCATATTTAGAATATTTATATTCACCAGCTGGTCAAAAATTAGCAGCAAAAAACTACTATAGACCATATAAACCAGAACTTGTAGACAAAGAAGATATATCAAGATTTCCAAAACTTGAACTTGTAAAAATCAATGATGTATTTGATGGTTGGGCAGTTGCACAAAAAACACATTTTGATGATGGTGGAACATTTGACGCTATTTATAAATAGCTAAAATTTTTTGGAGTTTAAATTTAATATGAAAATAGATGAAGAAAATGAAATTAATCTTCCAAATAGAAAAGAGTTTTTAGAAGATAATAAAAACAACAAATTCAATAAAGTAGCTATTTTTGATATTAATGGTTTTGGAAATATAAATCATTATTATGGGTACGATTTTGGTGAAAAGGTATTAAAACTTATATCTTTAAGGTTAGAGAATAAATTTTTAAATAGCAAAATTTATTATTTAGGAGCAGACATTTTTGCGTCTGCTTCAAGTGAAGATATTTCAAAAGATAAATTTATTCAAACTATAAAATCGATTATTTGGTATTTTGGTTATTCGCCTATTGAATTAGATGGTTTTAGGGTTTATATTCCTTTACGAGTTGGTGTTGCGTTGAATTATTCTGAACTTTTATTTAGTGCAGAATTTGCTTTAAAACAAACAAGAGTTATAAAACATAATCTAGTTATTTATGATGGAAAACAACAACATTTTTGCCATCCAAACTCTTTATCAATTGAACAAGATTTATATTGGGAAGCTCAAATTATTCAAGCAATTAAAAGGGATAAATTTGAAATATTTGCTCAAAGTATAAGTAATCAGTTTGAAAAAAAATACGAAATATTAGTTCGTATGAAAAACTCAAAAGATGAAATAGTTAGTCCATATTTTTTCATTAATAGGGCAAAAAAAATAAATTTATATAGTGAAATTACAAAAAATGTAATACAAAAATCTTTTGAATTTTTTGAAAATAAAAATATTGAATTTAGTATTAATTTATCAATAAGCGACATTTTAGAAAAAGATGTTGTTGATTTTTTAATTCAAAAAGTTTATGAGTTTGATATAGGATATTTCCTAACTATAGAGATAACAGAGAGTGAAGGTATTGATAATATTGAAGAGGTAATCTCATTTATCAAAGTTGTAAAAAATCTTGGAGTCAAAATTGCCATTGATGATTTTGGAACGGGTTATTCTAATTTTTCATATTTAGTTAAATTACAAGCAGATTTTATAAAACTTGATGGCTCTATTATTCAAGATATAAATAAAACTAAATCAGCAAAAGCAGTAGTGGAAGCAATAGTTTTTTTTGCTAAAAAAGTAGGAATAAAAACTGTTGCAGAGTTTGTTTCTTCAAAAGAAATTTATGAAACTTGTAAAGAGTTGGAGATTGATTATTTTCAAGGATATTGGTTTGATGAACCAAAAAATGTAAAAGATTTAAAAAAGGAGAAATTCTAAAATGAGATTAAATTTCGGAATACTAAAAAGGCAAAAATCACCAATTCCTGGTTTTGGATTAACTATGGGATATACGATTTTTTATCTAAGTATCATAGTTATGATTCCTCTAATTGCGCTATTTTCTGAAGCTTTTAGTATGGGATGGCAAGCATTTATAAATGCAACAACAAGTGATAGGGTAATTGCAAGTTATAAGCTTACTTTTCTAACTTCATTAATTGCAGCTCTTGTAAATACTGTTTTTGGTTTGATTGTCGCTTGGTGTTTAGTGCGATACACATTTTTTGGAAAAAGAGTTTTTGATGCAATTGTTGATTTGCCTTTTGCACTTCCAACAGCAGTTTCTGGAATTGCGCTTACGACTTTGTATTCGACTCAAGGTTGGTTTGGACAATACTTAGAACCTCTTGGAATAAAAGTAGTTTTTACACCAATAGGAATTACTATTGCTTTGATTTTTATAGGACTTCCTTTTGTTGTACGAACAATTCAACCAGCTCTTGAAGAGATTCAAATTGAGCAAGAAGAAGCAGGGGCTAGTTTGGGAGCTACACGATGGCAAATATTTTATAAAGTAATTCTTCCAACTATTTTTCCATCTGTTTTGACAGGTTTTGCTTTGTCATTTGCAAGAGCTTTAGGTGAATATGGTTCGGTTGTTTTTATTGCTGGAAATATGCCATTTAAAACAGAGATTAGTACACTTTTAATTATTACAAAACTTGAACAATATGATTACGCAGGTGCAACTGCAATTGCAGTTGTAATGCTTTTGATTTCATTTGTAATGTTGTTATTAATTAATATGCTTCAAAGATGGAGCTCAAGAAGAAAAGGAATGGAGGCTATATGAAAACTATTAGTAATTCAAAATCATCTCAAAAAGAGTCAAAATTAGTTCAATATTTATTAATAGCAACTGCGGTTACTTTTTTGATGATTATGTTAGTTGCCCCTTTGATTACAATTTTTGCAGAAGCTTTTAGAAAAGGTTACGAAGCATATTTTGAATCATTTACAAATGAATATGTTTTACAAGCAATAAAACTTACATTTATAACAGCTGCTATTGCAGTTCCTTTAAATTTAGTTTTTGGAGTGGCAGCTTCATGGGCAATAGCTAAATATTCGTTTTTTGGAAAAAGTTTTTTGATAACTTTGATTGATTTACCTTTTGCAGTTTCGCCAGTAATTTCAGGATTTGTTTATGTTTTACTTTTTGGAGCGCAAGGTTGGTTTGGACATTGGTTAATTGCAAATGATGTACAAATAATTTTTGCAGTTCCAGGAATTGTGTTAGCAACTATATTTGTGACTTTTCCCTTTGTGGCAAGGGAGTTGATTCCACTTATGCAAGAGTTGGGAAATGATGAAGAACAAGCTGCACTTTTATTAGGAGCAAGCGGTTTTCAAACATTTTGGAAAGTAACCCTGCCAAATATAAAATGGGGACTCATTTATGGAGTAATTTTATGTAATGCAAGAGCAATGGGAGAGTTTGGAGCAGTTTCAGTTGTTTCTGGACATATCCAAGGTGTTACAAATACAATGCCTTTACAAGTTGAGATTTTATATAACGAATATAATTTTGTAGCAGCCTTCGCTGTTTCAACACTTTTGGCAATACTTGCTCTTTTAACTTTGGTTCTAAAATATATTTTAGAGTGGAAAGTTCAAAGACAATTAGACAAATTAGACAAGCAATAATAAACTTTAGGAAAAAACGATGAAAATTGAAGTAAAAAATTTAACAAAATATTTTGGAAACTTTGTTGCTCTTAAAAATATAAATTTAGAGATAATTCCAGGTGAACTTTTGGCACTTTTAGGGCCATCAGGAAGTGGTAAAACTACACTTTTAAGAATGATAGCAGGACTTGAAACAGTTGAAGATATTGATAATGGTGAGATTTTATTTAATCAAATAAATGTGGCAAAAAAAGATATAGCTCAAAGAGATATTGGATTTGTATTCCAACATTATGCGCTATTTAGACATATGACTGTTTTTGAAAATATTGCCTTTGGGTTAAGAGTAAAACCAAAAAAACAAAGATTATCAAATGATGAGATAAATAAAAAAGTTACAAAACTTTTAAACCTTATCCAACTTGATGGATTTGCAAACAGATTTCCTTGGCAACTTTCAGGAGGTCAGCGACAAAGAGTTGCACTTGCAAGGGCATTAGCAGTTGAGCCAAAAGTTTTACTTCTTGATGAGCCCTTTGGTGCTTTAGATGCAAAAGTGCGTTCAGATTTGAGAAGATGGTTAAAACAGCTTCAAGAAGAGTTGAAAATTACAACGATTTTAGTAACCCATGACCAAGAAGAAGCACTTGAAGTCGCCGATAGAATTGTAGTAATCAGCAAAGGAAAAATCGAGCAAATAGGAACACCTGAAGATGTATTTCATAATCCTGCAAATGAGTTTGTTATAAACTTTTTGGGAAATGTAAATCTGTTTCATGAAAGAAAAAATGATTCAGAACAAAAATATCATATCCGACCACATGAGTTAGAAATAGTTTCAAGTGAAGATAAAGATATTATTTCAAAAGCTAAGATTAAATATATCCAACTAGCAGGTTCACAAGTTAAAATTGATTTAGAAGATGTAGAAGATAATACAAAAACAATTTTAGTTGAAATATCTCACCATGAATTTAAAAATAAGAACCTTAACAAAGGTGATATTATTGGAATAATTCCAAGAGAACTAAGAACATTTCAAGATGGGGCAGGGATTTGAATATTGTATATTCTTTATAGAGATAGTTTAGTTATTAAAAATTTAAGAGTTAATATATTGTATTTTTTGGGCTTAATTAAAGTATTTTGTCTATAAAAGAATACACAGTTAATAATTATTAATATAAAAAGAGTATATAATTGCTAATAATTAAATAATTAGGAAAGATAATGATAAAAAACATCAATACAAAAATGAAACTACTATTGTTTCCCTTTATGTTTGTAATAATAGTAGCAGTATCAGGATTTGTATATATTCACTATAGTGGATTAGAAAATTCAAGAAATCAAGTATCTATTGAAACAGAAAATTTTATTCAACAATTATTAAAAGGAAGAATTTCTGTTTATCAATTTTTAAGAGCTCCAACGGAAGTAAATAAACAAAAAGTAATAGATACTTTTAAAGTATTGGATAATCAAGTATTACAGTTAAAGAAAGAGTTAGTTTTTCAAAAAAATATAGACTTATGTAACGAAATTCTGGCTTCTTCAAAAGAGTATGTAAATAACTTTAATATAGTTGACTCAATGTTGATAGAAAATCAAAAAAATGGTATTAAAGATGAAACAGATCAAATAAAAAATACTATTAAAACAATGTCAGAATCAGGAATTGTTTTAGAAGGTAAAATTATTGAAATAAATAAAAATGCTTTACAATTAAAAGAAGAAGCTCATAGTTTATTAAATAATATTCTTATGATTTTAGTAATAGTTTCAATTTTAATTTTTATAATGTTTTCTTTATTTATTTCAAGTATTGTTACAAAATCATTAAATGATTTTAAAAATGGATTAATCTCTTTCTTTGATTATCTAAATAAAAAAACTACAAAAATTTCATTATTAGAAGATAGTGCAAAAGATGAGTTTGGTGAAATGGCAGTTTT
>JAQVLW010000066.1:0-5559 GCA_028703945.1 Aliarcobacter sp.
CTTCTATCAGCTGCGTGCATTCCACGAAATTGAGATAAAGACACATGTGATTCATCAACTACAAGTAAAAAATCCTTATCCATTTGTTCAAAATAGTTTAAAAGAGAATAAGGTGTTTCACCTGGTTTTTGACCAGTTAAATGACTTGCGTAATTTTCAATTCCTTTACACATTCCAGTTCCCTCAATCATTTCTAAATCAAACTCAACTCTTTGTTTTAGTCTTTGATACTCTACTAGTTTTTGCTCTTTTGTATAATAATCTAATCTATCATCAAGTTCTTCTTCTATTCTTTTTACTGCAGTTGCTAATTTATCATTTGAAACAACAAAAGGATTTACTGAATAAATAATAACCTCATCTAAATCTTTTGATTTATTGTTTGTTAAATATTCTCTTTTAGAAATAGATTCAACCTCATCTCCAAAAAATTCAACTCGGATAAACTCATCTTCAAAATAAGCTGGAAAAATATCAATAACATCTCCATTTACTCTAAAATCTGACCTATCAAAAAACTTATCATTTCTTTTATAACCCATCTCCACAAGTTTTAATAAAAACTGTTTTTGTGAATATTCAAAACCAACTTCAACCCTTTGCACCATTGCTTTATACTCTTCTGGATTTCCCAAACCATAGTTTGCAGAAACGGAAGCAATTACAATAACATCATCAAAAGATAAAAGTGAAGCTGTTGCACTTAATCTTAATCTTTCTAATTCTTCATTAATTGAAGAGTCTTTTTCAATAAACAAATCAGCTCTTGGGATATAAGCCTCTGGCTGATAATAATCATAGTAAGAAATAAAATACTCAACATGATTGTTTGGAAAAAATTGTTTGAATTCACTATACAACTGAGCTGCTAATGTTTTATTGTGGGTCATAATAAGTGTTGGTTTTTGAGTTGCCTCTATTACTTTGGCAATTGTATAAGTTTTTCCAGAACCTGTAACTCCTAAAAGTGTATTATATTGGTTTCCAGCTTTTATAGAATCAGTTAAGGCTTTTATAGCAACTGGTTGATCTCCTGCTGGTTCGTAATCACTTACTACTTCAAACTTTGCGATGATTTATCCTTTTTGGTTTTTCAATATATTAAATAAAATAATAGAAACTTCTCTTGCTGTCCAAAGAATCTCTTTACTTAATTCATCTCTACTTTTTTCTGCATTAACATGATTTATATATTTTCTAAAAATCTTTTGCATCTCATTTTCTTTTAGTTCATTACTCAAATTCAAAATCATACTATTAAATATTTTTACATCGTAAGGAAGAATAAACTCTTTATGTACTTTTAAAAATTGAATCAAAATGGATACTTGCCATGAATGCCATTCCATTTTATCTAAAACACTTACAGGTTTATTTACATAATCTAAAGCTATGTAAGAATCAGTAATTATTTTACAAGCTTGAAATAAAGAATAAGAGTTCATCTGTTCTATTTTTTTTGGAAGTATTAAATCATTTATTTTAATTTTTGAATTAGTAATATTTTTATTACTCTTTTTATTTTTTTTACTACTAATTGATGTAGGAATTAAAATAACAACAATTAATAAAACAACTAAGCCCATGAGCAAAAACATCATATTCATATTTCTTCTCCATAAAACCCTGGTTTTGAAATTCTCATATATTTTTTTTGACAACATAAAGATGGAATATTTATATACTTTTTATTATCAAAAACATATTCAACACCTTGATGATAATGCCCTTCAATTACAATATCTGTATTATAATTTTCTAATCTTCTTTTTACAATATGCTCAAAATTATTCATTTTATGACAAATGTTTTTACTTAATAATACATTTTCTATTTTTTTTGAAATAAAGAAATTTATATCAATAAAATTCATAAATCTTAAAAAAATAGTATTTCTTATAAACTTACAATATAAATCATATTTCCAATTTATAAAATTATCTCCATGGGAAAGAGCAACTATTTTTTCTTCAAATTTTGCAAATAATGGCTGATTTTCTCTTTTTATTACTTGTATATTTGGGAAAAGTTTTTTTAGATTATAATCATGATTTCCCTCTAAATAAATAATTTCAATTTTATTTGATAATTTATTTAAAAGATTTATAACCTCGATATTTTGTTGTACAAAATATCTACTTTCACCTGAAATAAAATCTATCATATCACCCATGAGAAAAAGCTGAGAAGTAAATATTTCATTAATTTCAACTTTTTCTAAAAAAGTTAAAAATTCTTTATTTTTTTGATTGTAATGTGAGTCAGCTACAAAGATAGCTTCATTTTGAATACTAAGGTACATAGGCTATTTTTGGGATTCCTTCATATTCTTCATATCCACACAAGATATTTGCATTTACCACTGCTTGAGAAGAAGCACCTCTTAGAAGATTATCAATAGCAGAACTTACAAAAAGTGCTTTACCGTTTTTAGCTACAAATAAATCACAAAAATTTGTTCCAGCTACCGATTTTACATCAACTGGCTTTTCTCTAATTCTTACAAATTCACAATCTTTGTATTTATTATTTAAAACTTCATTTACATCAATATCTTCTTTTAAAGTTGCAAATACAGATACTAACATTCCACGTGTGAGTGGTAATAAATGAGGTACAAAATTAATTGAAACATCTTTGCCTTTTAGAATTTTAACTTTTTCAGCAATCTCTGGCATATGTCTATGTTTAAATGGATTATAAGCATGAACATTATCATTTATTTGACAATAATGCGTTGTTTCACTAGGATTTTTTCCAGCTCCACTAACACCCGATTTTGCATCAATAAAAATAGGAGCATCTGTATCAATATAATCAATAAAAGGTAATAGTGCCAAAAGAGAAGCTGTTGGATAACAACCTGGATTTGCAATTAATTTTGCAGTTTTAATATCGTTTCTAAAATATTCAGGTAATCCATAAACAGCATCTTTAATATGCTCTTTATCTAAATGTTCACAATAATGTTTTTCATAAGTTTCAAGTTCAAGTCTATAATCAGCACTCAAATCAATAACTTTTACACCTAAATCTAAAAGCTCTTTTGCAAATGACATAGCTGTTTTATGGGGAAGTGCTAAAAATGCTAAATCAGCAACTTTTGCAACTTGTGAAGCATTCGCTAAACTCACATCCATATTTATTACATTTTTTAAACATGGATGTAAATCTTGAACATTCATTTCACCACTTGAATTTGCAATATACGCAATATTAAATTTAGGATGATTTATTAAAATCTTGATTAATTCTAATCCAGTATAACCACTAGCACCAATAATCGCTACATTCATTGTAAAATGATTTCCTTATAGCATACACCTAAAACTTCAAAAGTTCGAACTCCACCTGGAAGTGTAGCTTTTACTTCATCACCTTCTTCTTTTCCCATTAGTTGTTTAGCTAGTGGAGAATTAAATGAAATCATTCCTTTTTCAGCATTTGATTCAACTCCACCAACAATCATATAAGTAAGTTCTTCATCTGTTTTTGTATCAACTAAAGAAACAGTTGAGCCAAAACTTACTTTATTATGAGGAAGAGTTGAAGGATCAATTATTACGGCTTTTGAAATAACAGCATTTAGCTCAGCTATTTGAAAATCAATTAGTTTTAATTTATCTTTTGCAGAGTGATATTCAGCATTTTCTTTTAAGTCTCCTAATTGTCTAGCTTCTTCAAGTGCAATTACCGTTTCAGGTCTTTCTGTTTTTTTCAAAAAATCTAAATCTCCAGTAATTTTGTTATACCCAGCTAGTGTCATTGGTTCTTTATCCATCACATCTCCAATAAATTAATTTATGTTATAATACCCAAAAACAAGTAAAAGAGAAGTTTAGATGAAGTACGATAGATCAAAAAAGTTATTCGGTGTTGATGTTTTTGAAAAATTCAAAGATGTTAAACTAATACTTTTAGGAGTTGGTGGCGTTGGAAGTTTTGCTTTAGATGCACTTTATAACACTGGAATTAAAAATATTACTATCGTTGATTTTGATACTTATGAAGAATCAAATCTAAACAGACAAATGGGAAGTTTTGGAAATATCGGTCGAATAAAAGTTGAAGCCTTAAAAGAAAAATATCCAGAAGTTACGCCAATTCATATAAAAATCACACCTGAATGGATTGATGATTTTGATTTTTCGTCTTATGATTATATTTTAGATGCAATTGATGATGTTAAACCAAAAGTTCATCTAATAAAAAAACATTTTACAAAGATAATAAGCACAAGTGGTGGAGCAAAAAGAATCGATCCATCAAAGATAGAATATATCTCAATTTGGGATACATATAATGACCCTTTTATAAAAAAAATAAGAACTGAATTAAAAGCACAAGGATTTAAAAAAAAGTTTAAAGTAATTTTTTCTTCAGAGCTTCCAATGTGCTTGGAAAAGGGAAGTTTCGAGGGAGTGACTGGTTCATTTGGATTGATGATGGCATCAGTAACTATTCAAAAATTGATGAATAAATTCCAAAAATAACTTAAAGATACTCAAAGTTTAAAAGATATATAATAATTAACTTATACTTAAAAAAGGATTCTCATGAGCGGTATTAGTGGTAGTGTTGAACAAATGACTCAAGGACATCTTAGAAATGTTCAACAATTAGCTGTATTTTACACAGGTCACAGTAATATTTACGCAATTAATATAGCAAAAGTTAAAGCTTTTATAATTACTGAAGAAGTTGCTATAAACGATACTCCAAAAGATACAGATGTAATAGCAGGAATTGCAACAATTAGAGGCGAACCTGTAACTCTTATAAATCTTGATGCTTGGCTTGGACTTCCAGCACTAGCAGTAAAAGATTATAAGTTAATTATATTTTGTGAATTCAATCATAAAAAAATAGGTTTTCTTGTAAAGGACATGCTTGATATTGTTGAAAAAACAACACAAGAATTAAGACATACAGAAGAAACAAATTCAAAAATAACATACACAACTTATGTAAGAGTAAATAATAAAGATGAACTTTGTACTGTATTTAACGCAGAGCAATTATTAAGAGATATTCACTGGACAGATGATGGTTCTGATGAAATTAAAAAATACGTTGATGAAAAAATTCACTCAACTAAATTAGTTTTAGCAGCTGAAGACTCAGGAGTAGCAAGAGAAGTTTTAAGTTCATTCTTTGAAGAAACTGGTCTTGATTATGAAATTTATGCAAATGGAACACTTTTAATAAAAAGATTAGAAGAGTTAAATCCTGATAAAATTGGAATGGTAATTACTGATATTGAAATGCCAGGAACTGATGGTTATCAAGTTGCTTCATTTATAAAAAATAACAAAAACTTATCACATATTCCTGTTATTGTGAATTCTTCAATGACAACAGATGCAGTAAGAGGGAAAATGAATCAAGTTGGTGTTGAAGGATTTGTTGGGAAAACTGATATTTCAAATCTATTTAAATTAACAAAAAAATTCTTACTAAGATAAACTTTTTTAATAAGATGAGATTATTCTCATCTTATTATTTCTTAATCTACTTTTTTAACCACTCTTTAAAAGCTTCTATTTGACTAACTGTTTG
>JAQVLW010000066.1:5659-8772 GCA_028703945.1 Aliarcobacter sp.
GTTGACTCTCTATTTATATTATGTGGAGTTCCTGCAAGTGCTGCACTTCCTAAAGGACAATAATTGTTTCTTTCATAAGAGCTTTCAAATCTTTCAAAATCTCTTTTAAACATATTTGCATAAGCTAATAAATGATAACCGAAATTAAGAGGTTGTGCATGTTGTAAGTGAGTCATTCCAGGGATTAATGTTGTTGTATGTAGTGTTGCCACATCTACAAAAGTGTTTACTAATTCTTTTAATTGCTCTTTTATACTTTTTGATTTATCTTGAACATAAAGTCTAAAATCAGTTGCAACTTGGTCATTTCTACTTCTTGCTGTGTGAAGTCTTTTTCCTGGCTCACCTATAATTTCAGTAAGTCTTGTTTCAACTGCCATATGAATATCTTCGTAAGCTAAAGAGAATTTAAACTCTCCACTTTCAATCTCGTTTTTTACTTGTAAAAGTCCAATTTCAATTGCTTTTTGTTCTTCAAGAGTTAAAATTCCTTGTTCTGCTAACATTTGTGAGTGAGCAATTGAGCCTTTTATATCTTGTGCATAAAGTTCTTTATCAAACATTATTGAAGCGTTAAATTCATCTAATATTTGTGCATTTGTGTTTTTTAAAATTTGATTGCTTTGATTTGCCATTGCTTCCCCTAAATTATAATGTACCTTAAAATTAAGGCGACATTATAACACAAGTGATATTATTTAAACGCACTTAAATCCATAGGGTCTGTTTTTGCAATTGCCGTATATTTTCTAACAGCATTTAAACAATTTATAAAAAATAAGATATTTGAAGCCAAAAATAAAACCGCGGCTACATAAATAAAACTATTTTGAAAGTAACTTAAAACAAAAAATATAATAGAAATAAAATGTATAAAAAAATGAATCTTTATATATTTTTCGTCTATAAATTCTCTAATTGTTGGAAGTTTAAAATAACCTTTTGAACTTAAGTGAAACCACGATAAAAAAGGAATTATTTTATATACCATTCCTTGTAAAAGTGAATACAAAAATCCAAAAGCAAAAATAATGGCCAAAAGATAATTTGATTCAAAAAGGTCAAATAGCCAAATAATCATTGCAATAATTAAAGAACTCAAAGAAAGTTTCCAATACCATAAAGTTGCATCAAAAACAGGTCTTCTTCTGTTGTTTAGTGATTTTAAACCATATAAAGCAAAACTTATAATTAGTCCTACAAAAGCCAATTTTAGTATTAAAAAATTCATACCAAAATAGAAAAAAACAGCAGATACAAAAAGTAAAACAAATAAAATCAAAGGCGTTTTGTTTTGAATAAATTTTGGAAAATCAAGTGCAACATAAAACATAGGAATTACTTGAAATGAAACGCCCATTATTATTAATAGTGCAAAACCAAATGAAGCAAATAATATATGTAAAAATACAAAAATATAATAGTTCTCATCAAAATTTAGATTTATATGGGAAATTGCAAGATATAAACCAAAACATAAAGTTATTATTCCAGCAATACTAAATAATCTCATAGCTTTTACTGTTGAAGTTAAATATTTTACATTAAATAAAAGTTTTATACTTAAAATAAAAAAAGTCAAAAAGGCAATTGATAAAAATAAAACTGCAATATGAAGTAAAAATTTTATTCCTAAAATAAAAGAAAAACTTAAAAATAAAGTTCCAAGAACAAGGCAGCTATGAACGATATTCGCAAATAATTTTGGTTGTTTTATAATTGCACCAGCAAGAACTGGCATCATTTGTTGCATTGCTCCAAAAATTATCATAGATAAAATTCCCAATGTAAATAGATGAATTAAACCTATTGCAAAATGAGAATATTGATTTGAAAGCTCATTAAAAGGAACAAAAAAGAAAACAAAAGACATAAGTACTCCAAAAAAAGGAGCACTTAAAAAGAATCTAAAAGGTATATTTATAGGCGGTGCTTGATCTAGGCTTAAACCTTGATTAAACATCTTTTATATAGCTTTCATATCTTCAATAACTTTTGAAACAAGTGCACCTAAATGCATATCAGCCATAGCATAAAGCATTTGTTCTTCTTTCATATTGTGTTGTTGCATTAACATCATAAGACTTTCACTAACTCCAAAAAAATGATTTTTATCTTTTTTTTCTATATCAGCTTTTAAATCTTCTAATATATTTCTCATTTGTGAATGTTCCATTCTCATAACCATCGTAGGACCTTGTGTCATACCTGTTACTTCTTCAAATGCAGGAAACATAACTGTTTCTTCCATACTAAAGTGATGAGTTAAATCAGTTGAAAATTTTTCTAATTGTTTTTGAGAATCATCCCAATCTTGAGAAGCAACTGCATTTTCTAAATTTGCAAACTCAGCATCACAGGCTCTGTGATCACTTGTTAAAAATGATGAAATTGTATTCATAGTGTTTACCTTATAATATATTTTTCTGTATTGTAGGTAAAACTAAACTATTTTTTATTGATAATAATCAAGACCAAAGCTGAAATTGTGGAATATGCGAAACTGCTTTTATAATATCAGTTTTAGAAACAATTCCTATTAAAATACCACTTTTATCCACAATAGGAATAGCGTGTAATTTGAAATCAATCATTACTTTTGAAACACTTCTTATATCTGTTAAAGGGTCTGCTGTAATAATCTGAGGCAAATGTATATCTTCAATTTTTCTTTCTAGAACATTTTGAGGATTTTCTAAATCATCCATTAAAAGATTTAAAATAATTTTTTTATCTATTGTTCCAATAATCCTTTTTCCAAATGAAACAACAGGAAGTAAACCGACTTTATACTCTTTTAAAACATCATATGCATCTTTAACTGAAGATTTTTCATCAATATAAATACAATTTTTTGTCATAATATCTTTAGCTTGATAAATAATTTCAGAAGTATCAATATTTGCCATTTTTTTATACATATTTATAGCTTCTTTTTTTGTTTCTTTATCTTGTTTATTTAAAAGATTGTCAAAATTTTGTATAGTTCCTTCATCAGGATTAAATCTACTTGCTTGGATATTTTCAATATTATTTAGACTATACAAATTATCAACAGTGCTTCTAAATCCAACACTTCCTTTATTGTATATTGCAAACATTTGTATCTCCTT
>JAQVLW010000067.1 GCA_028703945.1 Aliarcobacter sp.
GCAGCTACTTGTAATGATAATGTATCAAATCTAGTATAATCATTGTCATAATGTGACTTGATTAATGCTTTTATCTGTGATGCTTTAGCCATGTTGTTCCTCCTTTAACCTAGTTGTAGTTAAATCTATTATATCCAAAAAGGTATTAAATTCCTAAAATAGAAATAATTCTTTATCTGTCTTTCGTTATAAAAATTATCAATTTATATATTCAGTTAACATGTCATTTAACTTAGTTTGCAAATATTGTGGTGAAACAATTTTAATATGAGGTAACCAATATTTCACAACTCTTAATATCTCGTCATCATAAGAAACTATTGTAGAAATTGTAAAATACTCGTCATTTTGTTCAAGTATTTTTTTATTTGCTAAAATCTCTTTTCTTAAGAAATATTCTTTTGCACTATTATCAATTTTTAGTGTTACTTCAATACTTTCATTTGAAAACCAGTTAGTATTATTTCTTTCAATTTGTTCTAAAAATTCTTTTTTAGGAGGAAACTTTTTTAATTCATCTTCCCAATTAAACTTTTCTATTTTTGAAAATGTAAAGTTTTTTAGTTGATTATTTTCATCAGCTAATAAGTACCAAATACTATTATTGTTGATTAGTTTATATGGATTTACAACTCTGGCTTTATTTGAATATATAAAATTTACTGGACTATTTTTTATAATAGCAGCACTTAGTTGTTCAAAGCAATCTTTTTTAGAACTAATATTTTCAAAGCCTTGATTTTTGATAAGATAGGCTTTATTTAGTTTTACATTTAAAATATCTGAAATAAAATCATTACTAAGTTCTGGATAAAGCTCTTTTACACCACTTAATGTTGCAAAGTTTTTAATATCTTGAAAGCTAAGTTTACCTAGAGCATAGCTTTCCATGCTATAGTAATCGCCTTTTTTATCAATAGGAATATAAAAAAGTCTTTCTTTTATATCCCTTTGAATTGTTCTGATATTTACATTGAACTCTTGGGCTAACTCTTTAGCTGTAAAACTTTCACCACTATTTAATTTTGTTAAAATAAGTGAAAGTCTAAGAGCTAGGGTATCATGTGATTTTGTCACTAATTATAATCTTTTTGATACGACATGAGCCTCATTATTACCCAAACTATGAATTTTTTGTTCGCTCAGACTATATAAATAAGTTGTGTAAGAATCACAACTTATTTCAAAAGTACCTCCACCATTTACATAATTATTTAATTCACTAATTATCTTTGGTTTTTTCTCAAAATAATATTTTGTTTCATATTTATCTTTAAAAATCAATCCTGATTCTCCTTTTTCTATACGAAAATTTTGTTGAGCCCCTAACTGATAATGTTCATTTACTCCACATCCATAAACACAAGCACTTGTTTGTATAATTACAAAATGATTCTCAGAATAAGATGAATATGTGTCATGATTTGTTGTTAGTTGTAAGACTTTACCTTTTAAATCATATATCTTTGAAAAAGAATTTTTCTGATTTTTATAGTCATTAATTCCTAATTGACCGCTTCTATTATCACCTATAGAATATAAAGTATTTTCACTTGTTAATACATATAAATAACAACTACCCGCCATTATTTTCATGATTTCTACATCTTCTGGTAATCCTGTTGGTATAAAAAAACCATTTTCTTCGTATTTACACCATTTAAATTCTTCAGCATAAGAATTATGTGTAATATTTTTAATTAAAACATCATTCTCTTTATTTATTAAAACTATTGCATTATCATTAGAATCATAAAAAATATCAAAATCTTTTACTTTGAAATTTAATTCATAAGGTACAAATATTAAAGAATTTGTTATTTTTCCAGCGCCATATAAATCTCCATTTTCAAGTAAAACCATTGAAGAATTTGCACTTGCAACTATTTTAACAGGTTTAATATTTTTAGGTAACCCAATAACTTTAAATCCTGATAATTTTGGTTCTTTTGTATTACAACCTAATTCTCCACAATCTGAACCATATTTATAACCACCCCATGAGTATATATCTCCATTTTCAAATAATGCTAAAGAATGATATTTTCCCGTACTAATTGAAATACACTTTAGATTTGATGGTAAATCTATTACTTCTTCAACTTTCCCAGAAGAATTTTCTTTAGTTCCTATACCCATATATTCATTATTGCTACCAAATGTTTTTACTTTGTTATAACTATCTATAAATACAGTAAAATTTTCTCCTGTAACAAAGAGTTTAGGAATTAAAGAAAGCTGTAAATTTTCTGAAATATTATCATCAGTTAAAATTTCATTTTGGGGTTCTAATAATTTTAATAAATTGCCTTGATTTTCTGAAATATCATCTTCTATTAATTCATCTGAATTTGAAATAAGTGTTTTAGTAAGCTGTGAACAACTAAGAATTTCTAATGCTACATCTTGAAGTTGTAATTCTTTATCTGTATCAACACCAACATCTTTTATTATTTGAATAATTCCACTAGTTATAATTTCTTTATGAGTAGTACCTTCTTTTAAATTTTCTTGATTTCCTTTTGCAAAACTTTTGCTATCGTTATATTTAGCTGCTATTAAATATAAACAATTAAAAACTGGTGATGAAATATTTTCATCAATCCATTCCGAAGATATCTTTTTATTATCTATGAAAGCTTTAATTAGACCATTAAACAAAGGAAAAGATTGTTCCTCAATTTCATCAATAAGTCTGATTATAAAATTATTAATAGTAATTCTTTCTTTTCTATTTATTTTTGCTTTTAAAATTGCTTGTTGAAGACATTGTATATCTTTATAATTCCAATTGTCAGTTTTTTTTGACTTAAAATCATCAACTAAACATAAAAGTCTAAAATAGTATGAATAGTTATCTTCATAATCTTGAACTTCAATAGTACTTAACCAATGTAACAAATTTACTGTAACTTCTAAATCATCAACTCTTTTAGATAAGCCATCAAATCTTTGTTTTACTTTTATTGCAAGTCTTGTAATTTCTTCTCTTGTTTTTGTATCTTCAATTGCTAAAGTTTCAAGATTATTTTTAATAGTTATCAATGAATGAGCCATTAAAATATCTCTTTCGTTTAAAAGTTGTAAATATCTCCATCCAGCTTTTTGTAATTCTATTAAATCATTTTGATTTTGTCTTTGCATATCGGCTGTTTCACCTGAAAATGATGATACACATCTATTAAAAAATCCTTTATTCTTATATTCTTCAAATCTTTCGCTTGTACAACTTAAAAGTCTAGTTGCATCCATTGCTAATTGTTCTGCTAATACACCATTTTGTTCAGCCCATTGAATCTTTGGATTTAATCTTTTATCAATATTTTCTATTTCGTTATTATTTAAATTAAACATTTTTCACCTTTATATTAAGTCAATTGCATTAGTCATATTTTTACCTGATTCATCAAGTTTTTTCATTTGATTAGAAAAAGAAATATCTAATCTTTGCTCTTCTTTTAAGAACTCTTTAAAAACTATTTGCCCTTGAAATATATTATTAGAAACATTTTGAAGTATAGACATTGATTCTTTCAAATTTTCAGTATTTCTTATCATATCATTATAAGCTTTCTCAATATGATTTTCAATAGCAATTTGCATAGCTAATCCTGCAATCAAACCACCTGAAATACCTCCTACTGCACTTAATGTAAGCATTGCACCAGAACCAGATACATATCCTAATGATGTAGCAACAGATGTTCCAATACTAAATCCCAATGAACCACCTACTACACCAGAACTTGTATTTAAAACACCTTTCCCTTGTCTTTCGTAAAATTGTTCTTTTGTAATTTCACCAGTACCTAACTTAACTAAATCTTTTATTGCATCAATACCACAAATTACACCTACGGTAACTATATTTGAACGCATCATTCCTTTTAGACTTTGTTCTGTCATTTTTTCTATTAATTCTTTTGACCCATGACGAACAATTAAACTATTTGCCCCAGCAACAGAACCTGCTTTTAATGCACTATCAACAGAAGAAGAAGTTGTTTCTGCAACTATTTTATAAACTGCTTCTTTTTCTGTAATTTTTCCGTCTTTTACCATTTGACAATACTTAACAGTATTAAATACTCCAGATGTAATTGCAGCCATTGCAGCAGCACTAATAGCTGCATTTTTTACTTGTTGTGTAGTTGATTTTGTTTGATATTCATTTTCTACGTCTTGTTTATATTTAGAGTTTTCATGATTCTTAGCTAATTCTTCTGATTCTCTTTTTGAAAGAGTTTTAGATTGACTTTTTCCAGTATCAATCATATCTTTAGCCTTATCAACAACATCTTGTGCAGCTTTTTTAACATTTTCCCTACCAGTATCCATACTTTCTTTATTTACTGTTCTTTGTGCTTGTTGTTTTATAGTTGATTTTCCATCAGTTGAATTAATTTGATCTGATGGACCTATTAATGAATCCATATCACTATATTTTGCATTCCCATTTCTATCTAAGTCGCGCATTGCTTTAGCTGTTTTATCAGAGTCACTATAATATTTTAGTTGTGATTTATGTATAACTTCTCCATCTTTAACCGCAATTAAATCAGGAACATCATTTTTCGAATATCCTATATCAAACCACTCTTGATAATTATCACTGTAAACTCTTGTAGAATCATTATTTAGTGTTGCATCTAGATTATGCGTTTGTGTATGCCATTCTTCAGCTGCAAATCCTGCTTTTACTGCATTATTTTGATTTGTACTAGATATTTTTTCATAAATCTTATTTGATTTTGCAATTTGTTCAACCATATCTGACATTTGTTTCTTTGCCATATAAGGGAAAATTGGATTTGTTTCACCAAGTTGAGAAAAAGCTTTCTCATATTTTTTTTCAATTTCTTCTGTATATTCATTATTATATAACATTTTTTCCATTGCTATTACCTAAATATTAAATGATTATATCTATTATAATACAATGTATTACAATAGATTGATGCAAGATTCTACACAAGATAAACTTAGATAATTATTTTATCTCAAATAGTAGGTTGTATCTATATGCATGACATTACCCCTGAACAGCTTTACCAAGTAATTGGCAAAAATGTTGCAAAACACAGAAAAGCTAAAGGCTTATCTCAACTTGATTTATCATTACAAATGGGATATAAATCTGTTTCTGTTGTTTCAGGTGCTGAGATTTGCTATAGTAACAAACATTTCAATTTAGAACAACTTTTAAGAATATCCCAGATTCTGGATATAGAATTATGTAATTTCTTTAAACAAGAAGCCTAAGCAATAATTCCTTCTAACTTTCCAAAAGCTCTTTTTACTTCTCTTGAAATAGTTATTCCATCAGAAGTTATCTCATGATTATTAATATTATCTACTATTTTATGTATATATATTAACTCTTGAATTAATTCTTTATCTTCTCTTGTATATTTTGTAAAATCATTAGAACTTATAATTATCGTATCTAATGTATCAAGATATTTTAAAATATATTTTTCAACATTTACTAATATTTCAGTGTATTTGTTAAGATTTTGTACTGTTTCATCATTTACACAAGTAAAATTGTAGTTCTTTTGTGATAATTCAAAATCTACACAAAACTCATCTTTAGATAAATTATCTATTTCACTAACAGCTGTTCTAAGCTCTTTCAAAACTTCACCATATAAATTATTCAAACTTTTTTCAAATCTTTCAATCGGCTGTTTTAATTCTGATAAAATTTCACCTTGTGAATCATCATAATATTCTCTCTTTTTTTCATATTCAGAAAATGTATCAAAAATATTAATATTACTTTCTAAATATCTTTTAACTCCATAACCAGTTGCAGCAAGTGCTACACCTCCAAAAATATATCTTAACATCCCTTACTCCTAATGTTTTATTTATAGAAGTATGATATATAAGATTGACAGGTGGTGTCGTTTTAGATTAAGAATTTTAATCTTTTCTAGGTCTACCTCTTGTACTCTTTTCTCTTGGTAATGTTCCTCTAGTAAATGCTCTGTTTATTTTATCTTCATTTTCAGACTCTATAGATTGTTCATTTTTACATAAATAGCTTGTTACATTCTCTAATAATATTTTTCTTTTTTCAGTATCTTTATAATCTATCATACCCGTTCCATCGAATTTGTAAGTATTCATATTACAATTGTGAAAACTTCCTTTACCTTTAGTAATCTCATTATTCCAGTATTCACCGATTTTTTGGATCTTGTGTTCATCTTTTAAAATTTTATTTCCGTCAAAGAAAAATACACAATGCAGATGGACTCCTTTAGCTTCTGTATATTCCCTTTTTATAATATAACCTTTTTTATGCTCGAAGATTGATGGTTTACTTCTCATGTTATTTAACATTTTGTTAATGTCTTTATTTGCATCTTCAAGTGTTATTTCATTACTAAAAGGTTTTTTATATCCTAAATCAAATCTTGCTACATTTAACTTTGAATTTTCAAGGAACAATCTATTTATATAACCCTCTGTACTTATTAGCTGTTTTCTATTTCTTTTTTTATTTTCCATGATTATTTCCTTATTTATTATTTTTATTCATATATATAATTTTTGTATACATTTATTGTTACTACTATTTTGAGTATTAGCTTAATCGTAGACTATAGTTATTTTTCTCTATCTTCCTTGATTCTTTCTTATCATTACTATCTAGTATTTATGTATTAATATAATAAATATAAATATTATTAATAATATTAATAACCTAAATTAACTAATTTAAAATAGTTAAGCATAGCTAGACAAACTTTTGTATACAAATCTTGAATATATAGGATTTCTTAACATTTCTGATTTTAGTGCCATATACAAAGTTAGGACAAAATCATAATGATATTTAAACAAAAAAATAATCATTTTTTAATAGCCTAAACCATGTGGCTTAGACTATATTTTTTCATTTTTTATGTGCTTTTCAAACTGTTTTTTTATTTTATATCTAAGTCTATTATTCTTGCTTGTCAATGATAATAAAAATTCCAATCCCTCTTTAGTCCACCCTTTGAAACCTTTTTTTGCTTCATTTTGAATATAGATATTTTTTAACATTATCAGGAAGCCCTTTTAATTACCGATAATCTAGTGGGTTTAAATTCTAAATCTCTTTCAACCCTTATTCTAAGAGTTCCTTTAATATTTCCAATTTCACTAAGACTAAAATAACCTAATTCTCCACTACAAAATGGTGATATTACATATCCAAAGCAAATGTTTTTATCTATTGATATTTCAGTTATAAACCAAGTCCAGCCATCAATGAAAAGCTTAACATAGGCAATCGGGTCTACTTGTTCTTCTGTTTCATAGAGTTTTGGAATATTTTTTAATAATTCTTTTGGTATTAATTCACTCATGCTGCTTGCCTTTTTGGTAAAAACCATTGCTTATTTTGAGCATTCCACCTAAAACCCGCATTTTTTATGATATTTTTTTTCTCGAAAATCCCCTCTCCTGAAATAAATAATGAATCACCATTATCTATTATTTGTAAACCAGCATTTAGTAAGGTTGAGAAGTCTTTTTGATGTTGATATTGGTTTTGAGCTTGTCTTTGAGGTTGGTAACTTTGTTGATTTGTAGTGTTTTGATTAATTTGCTTTTGTTGAAAAATTGCATTTTCAACTTCATTGGCACTTGCATATTCACTGCCACCCAATGATAAACAAGCTAATGCTCTACCTATAGAACTTGTTTCTGCATTTTCTAAGGCTGATGTTGTATTTATGATATTTTTACCTCTAAACTCTTCCGCTAATCCTGTTGCTATTATAACTCCTGATGGTGTTGTAATTTTTGTTTGAACTACGACTTTAATATCATCGTCATTTAGAATATTTGTAACTATTGAATAATCAGAAAAATATCTTCTAAAAATAGATATTCTATTTGCAACTGTTGTATATGACTTTCCATCAATATCAATAGTAGGCATTGTTTTTAGTTCTTCAAGTGCTAATTGTAAAGGGTGTTGGTTTTGTGAATTCATAATGTCCTCCTTTATGCAGCTAAAGATAGCTCATCACTAGCTAAGCCATTTTTTCTTTTATTAATTCTAATCGTGGCATTTTTAACTACTTTTTCTATTTTCATATCTGCATAATCTTGTGCTTCTTCTCTTCTATCTCCTGATAATAGGGCCTCTTCTATTGCTTGAAAATCTAGTTCAACTTTAAAATATCCAGCTTTTAGAAGTTCCTCTTCGTTTAGAATTTGAAGTTTGGCTACGCTTTTAACTGTTTCTTTAGATGCAGTAATACTTGAAACTTTCATACCCTCAAGCTTAGTTACACCAAATGATAATAGAGCTTTTGAGACTTCTTCTTTAGCTAACTCTTTTGCTATTTCAATTTGCTTTTTTAAACTTGCTAATAATCTTTGTTGCTCTATTATGTAATCTAGTTTTACATCAAGGGAAATAAAAGCATCTGCAATTTGGTCTGCTTTTGTAAATGATGTTAGATTTTGATTTTCTAGGATATTTATAACACTTTGATAAAACCATTGTTTGGCTTGATTATTACCTGTATGAAGTGCTATTAAGTCCTGTTCTAGTTGTGGTGTATATTGTAATATTGGGTGATTCATTGTTTTCTCCTTATGCTACTAATTTGTAGTTTGATTTTAAAAGTGCAACTTTTTCTACTACTTCAAATAGTTCTTTATT
>JAQVLW010000025.1 GCA_028703945.1 Aliarcobacter sp.
CCAATAAAAAGAGTTTTAAAAAGTTCAATTTTCTGTTCTTTTGAAAAAGGTGATAACTTTTCTATCTCTCTTTTTGTTTGAAGAATCTCATTATCTAAATTAATTCTTTGAGATTCTAAAAGTTGTAATTTGTGGCGAAGTTCTGGAAGAGTCATTGAAATCTATTTAACTTTAATATTCTCAATTACAGCTATAAAAAACTCTTTTGACCAAAGTTCAATTTCTCTAATATCTTTTATAAAAGGTTGAACATCATTTTTTGCTTTTTCTACATCAAGAGTTTCTATTCTTTGTAATAATAATTCTTTTATACTTTCTTGTGTAAGAATATCTGGTATTTTTATTTCATTAGATTCTAAATATTTACAACTTTGAGATAGTCTTGATTTTAGATGAATAGAGTCAAGTTCTACATTATTTGCTATATACCAAATTAAATCATACCAATCTCTTCCTTTTGGTCTTGTACTCCATGCTCGACATAAAATCGCATGCATTTTTCCTGCATATAAAGATGGCAATGTAAATGCATTTATAGAAAATGGTCTAGGTGTTAATCTAATAATATTTTGTGTTTGAAAATCTAAAGGAGGATTTGTATCTACTTCTAATTTTATTTTTACTATTTGATCTTTATTAATAGCTTTAGTAATATCTTTTGGAGCATTAATATTAAGTAAATGCTCAATAGTATTTCCTTTTACAAATGCAGAAGCTATTGCACTATTTGAATTCTTTTCTTTTATTTCTATTGTTATATCAAATCCAAATGATTTTAAAGTATCAACAATTGCATTTTGAAAAGGCTTTAAATCAAAGTTTGAATTTGATTCAAGAAGTGAAAAATCTAAATCTTCAGAAAATCTAGGAAGATTATGTAAAATTCGTAAAGCAGTTCCACCATAAAAAGCTGCATGTTTAAAAAATCCAGCATCATAAAGTCCAAGTAGTACTATTTCTTGAAGAATTTCTCTTAATGCATCAAAACTACTATTTGAATTTGATAAATCGTATTTTTCTAACATTTTCATAAGTGCTGGATGTGTCATAATTTTCCTTTTTTTACAATTGTTGCCAATGTTTTTAGATTTCTTGATTTATAGGCAGCCGCAATTATTTCTATAAGTTCATAATTTAATGGTTTTGTAATATCAATTCTTAAATCATATTTTAGATATTCAATCATTGAAGCTTGAGTTAAAGTTCCAATACCTCTATCATATTTTATTTTGTCACATAATGCTTTTTCAGCAGTTGCAATAAATCTTCCACCTTCAATATCATCATAAATCCAATCAATTCCCAAAGAATATGCTTCTAGACTTATTTTTTTATAACTAAATCTTCCAATAGGAGTATCAAATAATTTTTCATTTTTACTTGTAGCTGATGTTACTTCACTTACTCTTTCTGGTATCATTCCATAATAACTTAAAGCATAATCAAATGATACATAAGATGGAGAGTATAAAGTATTTGCAACACTAATTAAATTTATTGGTTTTGTTTGATAAAGTTTAGAAAAAGTATAAAAACCTTTTTTTAATCTTATTAATTCTTTATTTCTTACAAGATTTGATATTTTCTCATTTACATTACTAATTGATTTCTCAAGTAGTGAATATATCATTTCATGGGAAAAGATACTTAATGGTAAAGCATTTTTTAGTTCTATTGTTTTCATAAGAATAATTTTAACATAATATTCATTATATTATATAGATAATCCAATTAATTGAGATTAAGTTTATATAATAATGTATTTTATAATGAATACCATATTAAATTAAAAGTTTCAATCAAAACTTAATTAAATATTAATAGTATGCACGAGAGTAATGAGATAAAAATAAATACAAGCAATATATTAAAAATTATTTTTTAACATCTGTTTTCCGACACCTTTACCCTAAATCAAAAAAACTACTAAAAACCACCCAAATAATATACGACAAACACTATCGAATTGTATTGTGATACGAAAACTATATCAAAGAGGTTTTTTGTATATTAATAGGTTATAGAGTTTGACCTAATAATCAAAATTATAATTCTTAAGAATAAATTATTCTAGAAAAGTATTACATTATGCAATATATTTAAAACTAACTTTTTAAATATAGTAAAATTACATAGTTACTCTTATAAATAACTATAATAGATAATTATTAATTAATATAAAACTATTATAGTTATATATCTATTGACAAATCATATTATAATAGGTTATACTTACGAATATAATATCTATTATAGATAAGATTAAGAATTTAATAAGGAAAATATTATGATAAACCATGATTTAAAAGCAGCAGTTGATGAATTAAAAAGAAAAAAAGCAGCAGAAAAAAAATCATCATCAACAAAGAGAGTTTTTATTTTACTTCTTATTGTTTCATTAGCTATTTATTTTTTGTAAAAGAAAAATTAGTTGAGAAATATGAAAGATTAAAAAATCTATATGATAAGGTAAACCAGTGTCAACAGAATTAACAATATTTTTAATAGTGTATGTAATGGCAATAGCAATTGCCATATTTTTTATTCAAAAGAATGAAAAATTAAAAGATAAAATCAATAAATTTTTTTAACTAAACTAAGGAGTTAATTTATGCAATACCCAAATACAATAATTGAATTAGATGTTTATTTTACAGAACAAAATAAAAAAAGATTTCTAAAACTTATGAATAAAAACTTTGATATTGATGAGAAAGATATAGATATTTATAAAGCAAATGATTATGCAAAAGATAGTGATTTTTCTTCAGAAATTTATGATCAAGTATTTAGAATTTTAGAAAAAGAAAATTGATTTTTTTTAATTGGAGTATAAATAAACATGTTATCAAAAAAAGACATAGTATTTTTACAAAGTGATGCAAGTTATAGTGAAAAAAATAAATTTGCAAATATTAGTGTGTATGATACTTATCAAAATAAATTTTATAGTAACGATATTTTTAAAATAAAAAATTCAACTCAAGCAGAGTTTTATGCTTTAATTTTTTCAATAAAAATTGCAAACAAAAACAAATATAAAAATGTAATATTTGTATATGATTGCAATAGTTTGGATATAGAATCTCTAACACAATTTTGTAAAACCAAATGTGGCTTTTATAGCTTTCAATTTCTTTGGTTACCAAGAACTTTTCTTTTACAAACTGATGAATTAGCAAGAACAAATTTAAAACAATTAATCAAAAAATATGATTTTAATTTAACCGATGAAGAACTAATAATAACATATAAAAAATCTGATTCTAAAAGAATATTACTATCAGTTTTTAACTATTTAGATGATACTTTTATAAATGAAAAAAAAGCAATTGAAATATATTTAGAAAATAAATACTCTTTATTAAGATTACAAAAAATCAGAATACAGAACCAAGATATTTTTAGATTTATTTATCATACGATTGATACAGATGAAAAGCAAAAGTTCTATGCTTTTTTTTCAACCATAATGCCAACAATTGAAAATTCGCCGACCTTTTTAAAGCAGCCCAAAAAGATTTTTTTAGCTGAAATTTTGAGAGATATTCTGAGTAAATTGAGATTAAAGAAGGATATATTGAAATCTAAATAGAATTATTATTGATATTTTTTTTCCGATGATTCTCCGGTATATCGTAATTCGGTTTTGACAAAAGTAGTCAATTTTTAACTAATAAAAATTATACCTTTAAGAAAGAGTGTATTTAAATCGTCTAGAAATGAAAATAAATCTTTTTCAATAGAATGTAAGTATTTCTTTTACTTTTGTCTTGTAGTTTTAGTAGTAGAATCTAAAATGTGTAATATCATAAATAGAAAACGAATTTCAAATACCTTTTTTATTTTATTAGATATGAAAAGTTTTTGCTATGATAATCAAAATTTAAACAAAATTTTTTTAACTATTTTTGTATATTTTTCCAACATTATGATATTTCTCATAAGTATAAATAAATATTTATGAGATGTTGCTTTTATTTTTTTATCATCTTCCTTTTTAAATCTTTTTACAATCAAAGTAATTCTGATAGGAAAAATCCTATCCCATCCAAACTTAGATTTGTTGTCAATATTTTATATCTGTCCTATTTAAAACTACCTCTACCCTATTTCTATATGAAATTAAAGTTTATCAAAACTAATTTTTTACTGCTGACAGTTGTGTAGCAATTTTTAATTTATTATGCATATATTTATCTGGATTTGTTTTTATTGCTCAAAATATTGTTTCTCAAGCTTTAATCTCTTGAAGTTTCTCTAGATAGATAAGTTAGTTCATTTAAATCATTGTTCTTTACATGCTC
This sequence comes from Aliarcobacter sp., assembly GCA_028703945.1. Classification (GTDB taxonomy): domain Bacteria; phylum Campylobacterota; class Campylobacteria; order Campylobacterales; family Arcobacteraceae; genus Aliarcobacter. The sequence goes on from JAQVLW010000025.1 coordinate 4,308, forward strand.
ATCAAACTCATGATTTAACATTTTAACTGAAACAGCATGTTCTCTTGTAAGTGTAATCAGAAATTTGTTTTCTTTATATATATAGATGTTAAAGTATATGTAAATGTAAATGTAGTATAATACGTCAACTTTAACTTTTTTAAAAATTTGATCTTTTTTTACAAGAAAGATTTTTTACTCATGTCTTAATCCAAAGACATATATCTTGTTTTTTCAATTCAAAAGTGAATAATACAAGCTACGGTTAGAAATTAGTTTTCAACTGTATTTTCTGAAAAGAACCATAAAAACAACAGAGATTGTTACGGCATTCTATTAACTTTTAATAGGATAATTATGTCGAAGCAAATAAAAATAACTTGTGAAGTTATAACAAAAATGAGTGAAAATATTAGGGCAAAAAAACTAAAATTTTTTGCAAAAGTGACTGAAGAAATAAGTTTAGAGATACTCAAAATTAAGAAAAGAAATTTCCAGAAATTGAGAAATATAAATATGTATAAAGATGCTACTAATGAGCTAATTGAGTTAGCTTCTCTGATTCTAGCGATTGATGAATATATGAAAACAATAAGTGAAGTTAGTCAACAGGCAATTAATTTAAAAGATAAAAATAGAGCAAAGAAGAACACAAAAAGTGATTTTTTGGCTGAAAATTGGTCTAAAGTAAAAGAATTAAAAAATGATATAGGATATAGTTTTAGGAATATTTCAGAATATTTTAAGAAATATCATAGATTTTCTATTGCTCATACAACAATTCAGAACAAATGGAAAAAATTGGAAAACTAAAATTTATTTTAAGATAAGCTGATTCTAAAGCCATTAATAAATATATGTTTTAATACATTAAAATAAATATTTTATAATTTGTCATTTGATTTAGAATCAAGTTTAACTTATAAAAACTTATTATGAGTTCTTTAAAAATGCCATTTAAAGTAATTTTTGTGATTAGCTTGTATTACAATTAACTTAGACTTTAGGAAATAATTCAGGAATAATCTCTGAAGCAAAGTGAGAATTAAATCTAATTCTAATTGGACTTTTAGGTTCAATAGAGCTTATATATTCTCTTTTTTCTAACTCTTTTACAATTTTTATTGCTGTTGGTTTACTAACATTAATAATATCTTTTACACTATTTCTTGGTATTTCTCCATGAATCAATAAAGCTAAAAATATCTGTTGGGAATGTTTTGGTAAAGGTTCTATATTTGGATACATATTTCTTTGAGAAAATTCCACATAATTGCTTATTCTTGATGCAATTAAATCTATTCTTATTACACTTGCCATATATCTAACTTGATCAAGTGCAACATCAAGCATAAAATCTAAAAACTCTTTTAGTGCTTTTAAAGATAAGTTACCTCTACCATCATCATATCCACCTCTATAAGGTTCATCTGCAACTGCTAAAGCTTTTTTATAATCTTTCACATTTCTAGCTAAGCCCCTTGAAAGATTCCATAAACCATAACCTTCTAAATCAATCTTTTGAAGTATATAATCTAAATATAATCTTGAAATACGACCATTCCCATCATAAAAAGGGTGAATATAAACCAAACGATGATGAGAACATAATGTATAAATTAATTTTATGGTTTGACTTTCTATTTTACATTGATTATATAAAGTTTCAAATTCATTAAAATAAGCAATTAATTCTTCAGGATTTGGTGCAATATGATTTCCGACTTTTACAAAACTTTCTCTTAATTTACCTGGTATCATCTCAATTTCTAAATCCTTATGTTTTATTTTTAAAAAACTATCCATTTCTTCTTTTGAATAAAACTTTTTATGTATATCTAGTATAGTCTCCAAAGAGTATAATTTTGTTGCACTATCTTCCAAAACTTTTTTTTCTAAATCTTTTTGTATCTCTATATGTATCAATGATAATTGTTGTAAATTTTTTTTCTTTTTATCTTCAAAAAACTCTTTTTTCATAGCTTTTTCAATATCAATAGGATGAGTACCTTCTGATTCTATTCTATTTGAATAATAACTATTAGTAATTCGTAATAACTCTTTAATTGCATCAATAAAATATTTATTATGTCCACCTGTTAATTTTGCACTTTCAATTACAACAGCTTCTGCTTTCTTTAATATATTAATATCAAGTTTTATCTCAGTTGTTGAGGGTATTACAGGAGTAATATACATATATTTCCTTTAAATAATTTTACCTAGTTTTTGACCTATGAATTTACTTCTAAATTATACAATAAGATATCATAAAATCAATACTAATAGGATTAATAAATATTAATAATGAATTTCTAAATAATATTTATTTTACCTATAGTTTTACTATTTTAGAAGATTTTAGAGGGAGAAAGCTTATTACTGTAGATATTTATTTATATGTTTAATAATGTTAATTAGCTTGTTCACTCTTTGTAAATTTGTATGTTTTTTTTTAAAAATGAACATGATTTAGAAAGCCCTAAAATAGAGCTTTTATATAGATCTTATAAAAAATAGAAACAGAAAAAAATAAATGAGTCTATTAAATTTTTTTATTCAAAAATATTGAACAAAAAAGTATGATATATTTTTAGTAATTTTAACTTTTTTATTAATTGGGTAGATTAACAATCTATCAAGGTTTTCCATTATTTTTTTAAACGAAAAAGACTTTACGAGGTCTTATTTAGAAATATTGTTTAAAAAGAGCTCAAATGCAAGAGTTTGTAAATGCAGAATGACTTAACACTTAATGCCACAGATAGAGGCTGAACCTATCAAGAAAATCAAAATATTATATATTAAAGGCCAAAAAATGCGTGGAAGCGTATATTATCAATCCAGTCAATTAGTAAAGCAAATCTTTGTTGAGGGTGCAAAAAAACAAGATAGAGTTAATCCAAACCATCAACATTATCAACTAATTGCTTCATATAAAACAATGGAGAGTTATAGAAATATTTGGAATAACTTTTTTAACTATTTATTGGAGCATTGGAAAATAAAAGATTTTGAAAAAATTAGTTCAGAGCATATTGCAGCTTATATGGATTATAAAATAGAATACTATCCTTCAAAACAATATTTAGAAAAGATTAGTGCATCATTATGTAAGTTAGAAATAGCTTTAAAACTATTTGCCAAAAATATTCATGGAGTTGAAAGAGATTATGATTTCTCAATTCGTCAAACAATTTTAGATAATGCAAGAGATTTAAAATTAGTTGCTTCCAATTATCATAATCGTGCTTATTCAAATCCTAAGCTTTTAATTTCAAATTTAAGGGATGATTATCATAGATTAGCAGCAATAGTTCAATATGAGGGTGGTGCAAGAATTGAAGGTGTTGCCCTTATTAAACCTGAACAATTAATGGGTACTAAAATCGATCCTATTACAAATAATGAAGTTGGAGTAATTGTTACAAAAGAAAAAGGTGGAAAAGTTGGCGAGGTATTAATAAACCTTGATACGTATAAAAAATTAGAATCATACTTTCAAGAACATGATAAATTTAAGATCAATAGACAAGCTTATTACAATGATATAAAACAATCAGCAATTACTTCAAATGAGAATCAAGAAGCAAGTCATGGTCTTCGTTGGAACTTTGCTAAAAGAAGAATGTTTGAATATGGGAAAGCGGAATTCAAATATGAAGTGTGTTTACAGCAAGTTAGTCATGAGATGAAGCATAATCGTGCAAGTATAACCAAGTATTATTTAGCTTAAAAACTCTAATAAGTTAATATTTTTAGTTATACTTCCGAAAAAATATCAATAATTTATATTTATTAAAAACTTTTAGTAAAGGAAGAAAATTTTGTTAACATTTACATTTAATGGTGATGGAGTAAAAACTTGTAAATGTTGTGAAAAAAAAATGTCTTCAAAAGGTGGATTATATGAAGGTGTTTGTTCATCTACTTGCTCATCCCAACAATTAGAATATAATTCAATACCAATAAGCTTACTTTTTATAAAAAGAATATATACCCATATAAATGATGAAAAAATAAGAGAAGAAGAGATTGAAAAGTTTATTAAAATTAACAAACTAAATAAAGATATGACAAAACATAAAATAAAAAGGGTTTCTAAATATTTTTTATCAAATGAACTTGATAAATTAGAAATTATAAGAAATTTGATTTATCATATAAACCATAAAGGAGAGTGATTTACTCTTCTTTTTTTATATCATAAGTAGCAATTTAATCTGATTATTTATATCACTTTTACAACTTTCAACTGTATCAATATCCAGTCCAAGTTCTTTTGCTCTTTGTTCAAATGTTTTTACAACTTCAATACAACTATCAATAATTTTTACAGCACTTGTAGTTTTTATACCTTGAGCTTTTGCTATTTTTAGTACATCATTTCTTGTGATATTTGAATCTTTTCCACAAACAGTTGTAGTGTGTGATTTCATTAATCCTTTTGAGTATGTAATATCATAAGCAGGAGACAAACTCCACTTTCCATTTTTATCCATTAAATAAGCAAAATTCTTTGCGTGATCATCAAAATTTAAACAAAGAATATTTAATATCATTCTTTTGAAAAGTTCTTCTATATTTTCTTGAGATTTACATATATTTCTAGTAAGCATAAATAGATATTCATAAGATGTAGATTTTAAAATTGAAATATCAAGATGCATTAATCCAGCTGCTGTACACATATGTATCTTTTCATCATTATCATCCCTATCAAATCTTTTTACTAAAAGATGATTAGCATCACCTTCATTAATTAATTGAAACTCTGAAGTATTTATACCTACTTCTTTTGCCATAAACATAAATATATATTCTAGTTTTGTCAAACCAATACTTCCAACTCCTTCATAAATTTCATCAAATTTAATAATTGCTCTTATATAACCTTGATGAAGCTCTTTTTTATTTAATCTAATTTCTTTTGTATCATAATTATATTGAACAAGCATTTTAGGTCTTCCACCACCAATAGGAGAAACACTTTGTCTAATATTCATTAAACTTTCAATTGAAGAATCATCACTTTGTATTCCTTGCTTCATCTCTTCATATGCTTCTTTTGCATTGATTGCAATATCAGAAGTTACAGCAGTGTCATCTTCTTTTGGCACATATTCAATTGCTCCCATTCCCCTATCACCGATAAAAGCTAATTTATGTAAAAGTGTTACTTCAAAAGGTTTAAGACCTTGCTTCTCAAAATATCTGTCAATAAAAGGCATCCCATGTTTATCAGGAAGTGAATCAAAGAATACTCCAGCAATTCCTTTATAAAGATTTATATGATCAGGATTTGTATAAGCATCTTTCGTTTTTAAAGTATGAAGTTTAATTGGAGATATTTCTAAGCCTTCTAATTTAAACTTCTTATCATATTCAAAATAGATAACTCCTTGATGTTCAATCATTGTTCCTATTCTTTTACCATAAATATATGCGTTTATCTCTTCCATGAAATCAACCTTTTCTTACTCTTTTTTTCTCTTTATGCTTTTTTTCATTTCTGATTTCATCAATTGAAGTAAATTTTTCTTGCATAATTAGATTTTCTAATTTAGGTGTCATATCAAGAGCAATCATTATATTTACAATATTTTTAAATTTTGTGCTTTTTGTACTCATAAAATTTGCATAAGCTTTTGAAGACATACCAGCTGCTTTATATAAATCAACTTGAGTCATATTTTTCCTAACTCTTTGTTTTTCTATAACATCAACAAACTTTTCCATAATATCAAATTGAGTCATAAATTCAATCATAATTTACCTTTTTGGTGTAAGTAAAATATCTTTAATGGAGTTATTTTATCTTTTAAAATAAATTATATCATAAGTATTAGAAACTTTTTTATAAATAGTATATTTCTTGAAGTTTTAAAAGAATCTATCATTAATTACAAATATATGATCAGATATTACTCTTCATTTTTCTTTGCTGAAAAGAAAGCAATTCTAATAATGCCTAATAAAATAGGTATTAATAAAATAAATCTACTAACTAGTATTGTTGCGATAGCTTTTCTTTTAAACTATAGCTACTTCTTCTCTAAAGTTTTTGCAACTTTTGAAAGCTCTTTCATTAAATAATCATATTTTCTAGATTTCTCATAGTGTTCTAAAAATGGTGTAATCCATTTTGGAACAGGTATTATTTTATCATTTGTTTTAAATCCCCAATTATTAATTGTTGAATAAGGTATATCAGCAATTATTGAGAAATCCTTAATTGATATATTTAACTCTTTTAATTTTGCGTTAAACTCTTCTTTTGTCATAAAAATATCCATTATTATTTATATTAGTAATTATTATAACATATGATTGCTATATCAGATAAGTTTTGATTAAAAGACAACTTGTTTAAGTAAAACATATCAATATTTAACTATATTAGATATAAATATGGTAAATTTAATCCTAAATAGCTAATTTAATATTGACAAGCATAACTTAATTAGATTATAATTACTTAAATATTATCTATAATAGATAATAAATCATAATTAAATACAAGGAAAAAAAAATGGAAAGTTTATTAACATTAATAACAATAATTGGACTTATATATTTGATTTTTAAGATTTCAAGATTATATTATGACAAGCCAACATTGCAAGAGTATGTAGAACAAAATCCTCAATGTAATACTGGAAATGGAATTAAATGTTTTAATTGTGGCTCAAAATCTATTAAAAATTGGGGAATAACAAATCCGAATAGTTATAATCGAATTCATATATGTAATCATTGTGGGATACAGTTATATAGAAGCTAAAGTTTTAAGCATCCTACAGATGCTCAAACTTTTATTTAATCTCTTTTATCTCACTAGATTCTAGTTTTGAATCAGATTGATAATATCCTAGTTGTTTTAAATCATCTAATACATTTTGAGCATTAAATGTTAAAACATCAGCAGGTTGTTCTTTATATAGTTTTATCATTAACATTGTTCTTCTTGGTATTTTATGAATATTACATTTTGAAGAGACAACATTTTCAAACATAGCAAATTCACACTTAGATAAATACTCTTTTACAGAAGTTACCATTGAACCATTAATATTTGAAACAGATTGTGGTTCAATTATTGCAAAATATTTCATATTTCTTTGCAGTGCTAATTCAGCAGATACTTGTAAACTAGCTCTTACAGAGTTATTTAAATTAGTATGTGTAAATGTACTAGCTTCACCTAACGCATCAACTATATATGTATTTGCACTTTGTTGTGAACAATAAGCATTTTTATATTTAGCAACTTGACAACTTTTTTCATTTGCTACAATAGCACCACTTTTAGCTGAACATCCAGATAGTATAAATATAGCACTACTTGCTATTCCTAATAGTAATAAATTTTTCATTTTCATTAAATCTTCTCCCCTTAAAATATATTAACAATACTTTTTGTTGCTTCTTTTTCTAATATAGGCATTGCTTCATTTAAATCTAAATTAGTTTTAACAGCTTCACAATAAACTCTAGTATTTTCATTTGAATTATTCAAGTTATTTACAACTTGAATATCAATAACTGTTCTAAAAGTTTCATCTTCTAAAGCTTTTCCTATTAATCCACTTGCTAGTGCTGCAGTTGCACCAATAATTAAAGAATTACTTCCAGTATAACCAGATGCTAATGCTGTAACTCCTCCAAATACTCCTCCAACAGCAGTTGCTTGAATAGCTCTCGCTTCTTTTAGATTATTTGCAAATAAAACATTTACAAATAGACTATAAGATGCTTTTTGACTAGAATCAACTATCTCATAACCTTTAGCTTTAAATGAATTTATAATGTTTTCATTTAAATTCATTTTTTCACCACCACTATTAGCAGTGTTTGTAACTTGTAAATAAATGGTTTTATTTGTAAGCTTAGAGTGATCAATTACAATTGTTCTTGTTAATTTAGAATTGGTTTCTAACTGCATTGTTGCACAACCTATAAATAAAAGTAGACAAATTAAAATATAAAACTTATTCATATTTATTTTTTAATTCTTTGTTTTTTACCAATTAGTAAATATAGAACAATTCCCAAAGGTCCTGTAAATAAAACTAGAATTAACCAAATTACTTTATTGATACTATTTGTAAATTCACTTTTCAAAATATCTACTAAAACATAAATAAAAAGACCAATACTTCCTAAAACAATAACCATCATAAATAACCATTCAAATCCACCAGGCATTCCCATTTTTTTATCCTTAATATATTAATTTTATTTTAGAATTATCCTCTACAACTTATACCTGTAGCTGACCAGTTTTTATCTATTTCAATCATAGGCATTTCGCAGATGCTTCCTTTAATTTCCAGAATAAATACTGTTTTACCTTTGTCTTCATATGATTTAACAATCTTTATATCAGATTCTTCGGCTGGTTTAATGTTATATTTTAATGCAATATTTTTTACAACTTTTTCGTCTGGACCAGAACAAGCTGTCAATAATATTGATGCAGTTGTTGCTAAAAGAATAGCTTTTGTGATTTTTCTTATGTTCATTTCTTCCCTTATTATTTAATTTAATAAAATTATTTTTGTCAATTTTAATCAAATAAAACTAAACACAAACTTATAAGTGTTTGTTTGTAATCGAGATAACCTATAAAATCAATAAAAACTTATAGGTGTTTATACTTTGTTTGAATCTAATCCAGAATTATTTTTTGATAAAATTGTTGAAAATGTTAAAATTGAAAGAAAAAAAAGAAAAATTAGTCAATTAAAATTAGCTCAGATATTAGATTTTAGTTCTCCTAACTATGTTGCAAAGATTGAAACTAGAAAACATAATGTATGTTATAACTTAGAACACTTATGTAAAATTGCAGAAGCTTTTAATTTAGAAGTTGTTGATTTTTTACCTAGTAGTGAAGAATTAGATATTAATAATAATTCTGAACGATAAAAGAGATAAACGTTTTTTTTATTTCAATTTTTTTATTACCAAATCCATTTATTTCATTTTTAACCCAAAAACTTTTATTTCCAGTATGGATTCTAAAATACATATCGAAAATATAAAATATTTATATATTTTTTTTAGCTAATATAATAGATAAAAAATCATTGTAATAATGGCTACTACAAAACAAATCACAAAATATGAGGTTGATATTATTAGATACGGAAATGGAGTGGCTTCAATTATATAAAATCTTTTTATTTGTTATTGAATTTATCTATAAAAAGTAAAGCATCATCTATTGATTCAAATACCTTCATACCCTCCTCTTTCTCATTTTTATCTAATAATTGAACGGCATATGGTTTTGAAACATCAAATGCAAGAAATTTAGCTCCATTAGACGACACAAAAACTACACGAAATCATCTTCAAAAGTATGTTTATAGACGACAAATATTAAAAAATTTAGCAGAAAAATATAGACGAAGTATTTCATGGATTAGAAAGCAAATATTAGATTATGAAACACCTAAAAAGTTTATATAAGAGTAGTTATATTGGTTTGTGATGCAATTTTTTACGGTAAACGATGATAGGTTTCCATTATCTTTCTTTTTTTCTTGATTTAATCCTAATTTTTCACAAAATTCTTCAAGTAAATCATCTGTATCAAGAGATTTATAACCTCTATGTTTTGCGATTAAATATAAAATTGAAAAAAGTTCTTGAAATGTTAATTTTTCTTCAAAAGCTTTTTTTGCTCTTAATCCCCATTTATTTATAAATAGATTTTCCTTTTCTTGATTTAGAAAATCTTCTTTCTTAGCAAATCCAAAATCTTCAAAAAGTTTTGAGAGATTCTTTTTTCGTTCTTTTCTTAATTCATAAAGTTTTTTCGTTGATTTAATTTGACTATGTATTAATTTTTTTGAATTTCCATCTTTGTCATAAGGAGTATCAAACATATTAACACCATAATCAATTAGGGAGTATTTATCATTATCTAGTTCATTTAAAACTGAATAACCAATAGAGGTAATACCTAAATTTATAGACAATAGCTTTTTCATTTGCTAAACCTTTATTCAAATACATTTTATAACTTAGAATAGAATAATTTTGTTAAAGTAGATTAATACATAAAACTTATTAACATTCTTATTGTATCTTGCCACAAAATTTTATGAATTTATAAAAACTATAAAGTAAGTAACTATGTTTTTTTGGAATTATAACTTAGTATTTTTTAATATTTGAATTACTAATTTTGTTATAGTTCTTTTCCATTTTGTATTTAGATAATTGATATGGTATCTAAATTGGTATATATTCTTGAATAAATAAAAATTTTAAATTCACATTACGACAAGAATCCCCGATTTAAACTTATATAAAATTATAAAATACAATTTGTCAAAACTAAATATTTTATAGAAATTTTTGCTTTATGAATAATTTTTTAAAACATTAACTATTTATTAATTATATTAATATAGAATAGTATACAATTTAGGCAAAGGATAAATATGAATAATAAAAATACGTTTCGTAAATTTGTATTTATTTTTGCACTTTTCTCTATTTTTTATCATTCTTTTAATGAGTTTACATTCGAAAAAGTTTACGATAATGAGTCTAAAAATATTGTTAATCAATCAATAAAGACTACTGCCTTGACTAATGAGAATTCAAAAAAATGTAAAAATCATTCATTATGTATTTTAGAACATGAAATTCATAATTCCTATTTGAATATAGAAAGTGATTTTTATACAATTACTTTTATCAAAGAATTTTATACTGATTATACAAATTACTCTATTCTTATAATGAACCCTTTACTTAAACCACCTACTGTTTAATTTATTTTCATAATCAAGTTCTTTTAAATAGAACTAATACTAAATTATATAAGGAAAATAAATGATTAAGAATAAATTATTTTCTGTTTTTATGATATTTTTATGTTCATCACAAATATTAAATGCAGAAGATTTCAGATATTTATTAAATAAAGCTATTGAATCGAATTCGAATCTAAAATCATCAGAGATCGAGATTGATTTAGTAAAAGAAAAAGGTTCAATATTAACAAGATTTAACAACCCAACAATAGATCTTAATTATTCAAATTATAAGTTCAAAGAACAAATAAATAAAGATAATGGATATGGGGTTAGTTTAACGCAAAAAATAGTTCCATGGAATGTAGCTAATGATAAAACTCGTTTATCAGAAACCACTATTAAAAATGAAGTGGATAAATATAATCTTGATAAACAAGAATTCATTAAAGAGTTATCTATAAAATATACAATTTATGCTAAAAATAAGAAATTTTTTAATGTAATAAAAGAATCTGAAGACATTGCTAATAAAGTATATGATATTTCAAATCAACAATATAAAGTTGGTGCTATCTCAAAAGCAGAATTATTACAATCAGAAATTGAATTAATGGATATAAAAAAGAAAAAAGATGAATTAAATTTGGAAATAATGAATACTTATTATGATTTAATAAGATTTTCTGGTATTGACCAAGAAATACATTTTAATTTAGAAAGTGACTATAAATTTAAAATCACTAAGAGTATAAATTTAGAAAAGAACCCATTTATTAATTCAGAAGAAAGTAAAAAAGATATGTTGTTAGCTGAAGCTAAATTAGATTCAAATATTATAGATTCATTTGACCTAATATATTCTTATAGTGAAGAACCTGATCAGATAGTTAATCAAGTGGGAATTAGTTTACCTTTACCTATTTTTAATATAAAATCAGAGGAAGGTAAAATTGCAAAATTAGAAGCAATGAAAATGAATTTATTGGTGAATAAAGAGAAACAACAAGCTTTAATGGAATATGAAAAACTTGTAAAAGAAAGAGTTTTGTTAGAAGATTTAAAAAAGAAAAACGAAACGGTATTAAAACTTCAATTAGATGCTTTAGAAATATCTATGGAAAAATTAAAGATGTTTAAAATTTCTATATTTGATATTCAAAATTCAAAAATAAAACTTATCCAAACTATGACAGATATAATTAACATAGAAACAGCATTAAACCAAAATGCGATTTCAATTAATTATATCCAAGGAGAACATAATGACTAAAATAATTATTATCAGTTTATTTTTCTTAAATTCTGCTTTTTCAAATGAAATAACTCTTGAAAATGCACAAATAAGAAAATTCGGCAAATCAGTGGAATTAAATTCAAAAGTTATACAACTACCATCATCAAAACAATCTTTAATGGCGTCACTTGATGGAAAAATTGTTAAATATTATGTAAAAGAAGGAGATTTAGTAAAAAAAGGAGATAAAGTTGCGCTTATTCAATCTATCGAATTATCGAGAATGTCAGCAGAATATCTTGCTTTAAAAGAACAACTTAAAAGTATGGAAGAAAATTATAATGGTAATTTAATATTAAATAAAAGAGATATTGTTTCGAAACAAGAATTAAATTTATTAAATATTCAAAGAAAAGATATTTCTGCCAAATTAGAAACTATTATTTCTCAACTAAAAACTTTAGACATAGAAGTAAAAGATATAAAAAATACGATATCTGAATATACATTATTTGCTCACAACTCAGGTATCGTATCATCACTTCTAAAAACAGAATATTCTGCGGTATCTAAAGATACGGAAATTGTCTCTATTGTCAAAGAGAAATCTTTTTACCTTAAATCTTATTTACCAATAGCATATTCAGAATATTTAAAACCTGGTCAAAAAATTTCAACAAATTTCAATGGTAAAAATATAATAAGTTATATCGAAAAAATTTTACCAGAATTAGATGAATCAACTCAAAGAATTATTGTTTTATCTAGTATTGAAGATGAAAAAATAAAACTTTATTCTAATTTATATTTGGGGTCAATTTTATATTATGAAACTGATAAAGAATTTATTTCAGTTAAAAAATCTGCCTTATCTTTTATGAATAATGAATGGGTAATTTTTGTACCAAATAAGGAAAAACATGATGAAAAAGAAGTTTCCCATAAAGAAGAAGACAATGTACAAGAATTTAAGCCATTAGATATAAAGATTATTCAAGAGAATGATGAATATGTGGCAGTAGAAGGTGTAGTAGACAATCAAGAATACGTAAGTGATGAACCATATAAAATTAAATCTATAGTTTTAAAATCATCTCTTGGCGGACATGGACATTAGGAGATTAAATGTTAGAAAAAATTATTGACATTTCGTTAAAATATAAATTAATGGTTATTATATTCTTTATTATAATTAGTATAATGGGAATAAAAGCTTATAAATCAATTCCTGTAGATGCTTTTCCTGATATTACGCCTAAGCAAGTAGTAATATATACAGAAAGTCCAGGAAATTCTGCTGAAGATATTGAGAAATTAATAACATATCCTATCGAATCAGCTATGGCTGGAATGGCAGGAGTAAAAACAATAATGTCTAATTCAATTTTTGGATTATCATATGTATCCGTTTTTTTTGAAGATAATATGGATATATATTTTTTAAGACAACTTGTAAATGAAAGATTATCTACGGTTGATATTCCTGAATCTTGGGGAAAACCTACATTAGGTCCAAATACAACAGGTTTAGGTCAAGTATTCTGGTATCAACTGTATGATAAAACAAGCAAATATTCTTTAAAAGAATTAAGAGAAATGCAAGAATATTTAGTGACACCTTTGTTTAAAAGTGTTAAAGGTGTTGAAGATGTTATTGGATGGGGAGGAGATGAAAAGCAATATAATATATTAGTAGACAGTAAAAAATTACAAAATGTAAATATAACTTACAATGATATTGTTATTGCCCTACAAAAAAGCAATCAAGTTGCGGGAGGACAATATCTAGAATTTAATAAAGAACAATATCTAATAAGAGGTGTTGGTTTATATAAATCAATAGAGGATATTAAAAAAACTGTAATTAAATCTGAAAATAGTCAAGCTATTACTATAGAAGATATTGGAAGTGTAGAAGAGAGTTCAAAACCAAGATTTGGGGCAGTCTCAATAAATGGAAATGAATCTGTTATTGGAATGATTTTACAAAGAAGTCAAACTAATGCAGCTGAAGTTGTTTCAAAAATTAAAGAAAAAGTTCAAACGGTAAATAGTGTTTTACCTCAAGGTGTAGAAATTCGTCCTATGTATGATCGAACAGAGCTTACATTAAAAGCTGTTGATACAATGTCATCAGCTCTTACAGAAGGAATTATTTTAGTAACAATTATTCTTTTCCTATTTTTATTTGAGTTACGTTCAGCATTTATTGTTGTTATATCACTTCCTTTATCATTATTAATTGCATTTCTTTTTATGGATTATTATGGGCTTAGTGCAAATTTAATGAGTTTAAGTGGTTTAGCTATAGCCGTTGGAATGATAGTAGATGGGACTGTAGTAATTGTTGAAAATACATTTAGAAAATTAAGTAGTGATTCAAAGCATTTGACAAAATTAGAAATAGTAACACTAGCTGCAAAAGAAGTTGTTACTCCAGTAACTTTTGCCATATTAGTGATTGCAGTTGCATTTATTCCCTTAATTAGTTTAGACGGTCTAGCTGGAAAACTTTACAAACCAATGGCATTAAATATTGTATTTGTAATGATTGCATCTTTAATTGTTGCATTAATATTAGTTCCTGTGTTATGTTTATTATTATTAAAAAGAACAGAACATACTGATAATATAGTTATGCGAAAAATTAAAACTTTTTATAGTCCTATATTAATGACTGCATTAAATAATTCAAAAAAGTTGGTTATAAGTATTGTTACACTTTTCTTATTTTGCGTAATATTACTGATGTTCCAAGGTCGAGAATTTATGCCTACTTTAAAAGAAGAATCAATTATGCTTAGAGTTACAGCAATTCCTGGAACTAGTCTTTCACAATCAATAAATTCAGCACAAGAAATAGAGAAATTTATTTTACAAGAATATCCTAAAGAGATAACATCAGTATTATCTATGATAGGAAGAAGTGAAAAAGGAGAAACAGCTCAACCTAATTATATGGAAGTATTACTTACATTAAATGGGAAAATTAATAATTTAGAATCATTAACGAATGATTTGAATGAAAAAGTTTCAGAAAAGTTTAATTATTTACAGTTTACTCCAACACAACCAATAGCAATGAGAGTGGAAGAATTATTAGAAGGTGTAAAAGCAGAACTGGCAATTAAGGTTTTTGGAGAAGACCAAGAACAATTAAACAAAATAGCTACTGAAATTAAAGAAAAAATTTCTAATGTTAATGGTGTTGAGGGAATTGAATTAGAATCACAATTAGGACAATCACAAATTAAAATTGAACCAAATTATATAGCATTAGCAAGATATGGAATTAATATAGATGAAGTAATGCAAGTAATTAAAAATGGTATAGGTGAAGAAGAAATTACTGAAAAAATTGAAGGTATTAAACGTTTTGGTGTTGTTGCAAAAATAAAAGATGCTAAAAAAGATATTGATAGTATTAAAAAAATCAGTTTACGTTCTTCTTCAGGTTCTATTGTTAATTTAGAACAAATTTGTGAAATAAGTGTTGTTCAAGGAGCTTCTTTTATAAAAAGAGAAGACTTAAATAGGTATTTAGTTTTATCAATTGAAGTAGATGGAAGAGATATCGCTTCATTTGTTAAAGAAGCAGATGAAATTATTAAAAAAGAGATTTCCATCCCATCAGGCTATTATATATCTTGGGTAGGAGATTTTAAAAATATGCAAGAAGCAACTAGTAAGTTAATGATAATTATACCATTAACCATATTACTTGTAATGTTACTTTTATTCATGGCATTTAATTCTATAAAAAAAGTAGGATTAATTTTGCTTAATGTTCCTTTTGGATTAATTGGAGCTATTATCGCATTGTCAATTAGTGGCGTATATCTATCTGTATCAGCAATTGTAGGATTTATAGCAATTTTTGCAATAGCTATTTTAAATGGAATAGTTTTAGTTAGTTTTATAGATGAATTACGAGATAAGTATCCACACACTAAATTGAAAATATTGTTAAAAGATGCCACATTACTCAGATTAAGACCTGTTTTAATGACTGCATTTACTACGTTATTTGGTATTTTACCCTTACTATTCGCTACAGGCGTTGGTAGTGAAATCCAATATCCATTAGCCGTTGTTGTTGTTGGAGGAGTAATTAGTTCTACAATACTTACTCTTTTAATATTGCCTTCAACATATCTTATATTTTATGAAAAATCAGAAAATGTTGAACAAAATAAGAAATTAATTTGAAATAAATAAGGATAAAAAATGAAGAATTTATTAAAAATACTACTTGTATTAGGAATTTTGTTAACAGGAAGTTTATCTCTAAATGCAAAAGAGATATATTTATCACAACAAACTACTAAAGATTATAGTGTACATGTAAAAGTTTATGATGATTTAAAATTGGGAGATAATGAATTTAACGTTAAAATTCTTTATAAAACTAAATCATTAGATGGAGTAAATGTAAATTTGAAATTATATAAACCAAATGGAGAAATAGTTGAATACAAAAGTAATACAATAAATGATAAAAGAAACTATACTTTTGATGTTAAACTTATAGAAAAAGGTCAATATAAATATCTTATTACATATAATGTAATGACAGGTGGAGTTACTCGTGATTCAAAAGGTTCTTTTGAATTATAAAAGTAATTGAAGTCTAGACACTCTTTTAGAGTGCTAGGCATTTTCTTTAGATCAGAATATGATTAGAATGTTGTGACCATTCCAAAGAAGTAGAAAAAATAAAAAGTATTTTAGTTTGTGATGAAACTTTTTATGATGTTGCTGAACTGTTTAAAGCTTTTGCAGATACAACAAGAATAAAAATAATTGCTGTGTTAAAAGATGAAGAGTTATGTGTTGGAGCAATTAGTGAGCTTATAAATGTAAGCCAATCAGCAGTTTCTCATCAACTAAGAGTTTTAAAGAATTCAAAAATTATAAAACCAAAAAAAGTTGGAAAACAAATATTTTATTCATTAGATGATGAACATATTAAAAAAATATATGATATGGGATTAGAACATATCATAAAAGGATAATTATGAAAAGTGTAAAACTTAAGAATCTTGATTGTGCAAATTGTGCTTTAAAGATTGAAAAAAAATTAAATGAATTAGAAGAATTAAATAATGTAAGTTTAAATTTCTCAACTGCAACTTTGAGTTTTGAAAAAAATGTAAAATATGATGTCTTAGAAAAAATTGAAAAAGAGATTCAAAAAATTGAAAAAGAGGTGGTTATTGTAAAAGATGAAGAAAAAATACAAAAAAATTTTTGGCAACTTCTAAATAAAAAACTTTTATTAATTACTATTGTTTCTATTACTTTAACTTACATCTCTTACAACCATGTAACTAATAAAGAATTCCAAATAGCTTTATATTTAGTAGCCTATTTATTAGTTGGTTGGGATGTTGTATATAAAGCTATCCAAAATTTAATTCATGGGAAACTTTTTGATGAACATTTTTTAATGAGTATTGCTACCATTGGGGCATTTTCTTTAAATGATTTTGTCGAAGGTATATCTGTTATGATATTTTACCAAATAGGAGAAATGTTTCAAGCAGTTGCTGTTAATAATTCAAGAGATAATATAAATGCATTACTTGATATTAAACCTGAATTTGCAAATATTAAAGTTGGTGAAACTATTGTTCAAAAAGCACCTGAAGATGTAAAACTAGATGATATTATTTTGATTAAAGTAGGAGAAAAAGTTCCTGTTGATGGTGTTCTTATCTCAAAAACTTGTTCATTTGATACAAGTGCTATTACTGGAGAATTTAAACCTAAAACAATAAATGAAAATGAACAAATTTTAAGTGGATTTATCAATACCTCAAATGCTTCATATGTAAAAGCAACTTCTTTGTATAAGGATTCAACAGTTGCAAAAATTATTGAACTTATAAATAACGCATCTTCGACAAAAGCAAAAGCTGAAAAGTTTATAACTAAATTTGCAGCAGTTTATACTCCAATTGTAGTTATTCTTGCAGTTCTTTTGACAATAATACCTCCATTATTGATTGATGGAGCAATATTTAAAGATTGGTTTGAAAGAGCACTTATATTTTTAGTTATTTCATGTCCTTGCGCACTTGTAGTTTCTGTTCCTTTATCATTTTTTAGTGCAATTGGAGCAATTTCAAAAAGAGGTGTATTAGTAAAAGGTGCAAATTATATTGAAAAATTAACTGAAATTAAAAATATGGTATTTGATAAAACAGGAACTTTAACTTATGGAGTTTTTGAAGTTACTGATATTCAAAGTAAAGACCTAAGTAAAGATGAACTTTTGAAATATGCTGCATATGCAGAAAGCTTTTCAACTCATCCTATTGGAAAGTCAATTCTAAAAGCATTTGGTAAACCAATTGATTCAAAACTTATTACAAAACATGAAGAGTTAAGTGGCTTAGGTATTAGTGCAACAATTGATAATAAAGAAATTTTAATTGGAAATAAAAAACTTCTTGCAAAGTTTAATGTACAAATTGATGATATAGAAGAAAAATTAAGTGCTATTTTTATAGCTGTTGATAGTAAATTTGCTGGATATATTGTGGTAAATGATATTATTAAAATTGAAGCAAAAGATGTTATTTCTGAACTTAAAAAACTAGATATTTCTAAAACTTATATGTTAACTGGAGATAAAAAAGTAGTTGCTTTAGAGGTGGGTAATACATTAGGAATTGATGTAATAAAATATGAACTTTTACCACAAGAGAAATTAACTTATTTTGAACAAATAAAAAAAGAGACTAATCAAGTAACTGCATTTGTAGGTGATGGAATCAATGATGCTCCTACTTTGGCAAATGCTGATGTTAGTTTTGCAATGGGTGGAATGGGAAGTGATTTAGCAGTAAAATCTGCTGATATTATTCTTTTGAATGATAATATACAATCTATTGTTGATGCTATAAAAATTGCTAAAAAAACTAAAACAATTGTTTATCAAAATATTGTTTTTATTATGATAGTTAAAATTGGTTTTCTTGTTCTTGGTGCAGGAGCAATCATTGGTATGAAAGAAGCGATTTTTGCAGATGTTGGTGTAGCTTTACTTGCTATTTTTAATTCTATGAGAATTCTAAATACTATAAAAGAGAAATAAAATATTGGACAATATATGATAGGTAATTTAGGGATATTTTTTTTAGCAGCTTTTTTTGAAATATTTGGCTGTTTTACTTTTTGGTTATATTTTAGACTTGAAAGAACTCCTTGGTGGATAGCTTTAGGAGTTGTTTCTTTAGTTCTTTTTGCTTATGTTTTAACAAAAATTGATGTAGAAAATGCAGGAAGAGTTTATGCTATTTATGGTGGAATTTATATAATAGCCTCTTTAATATGGCTTGTATTAGTTGAAAAAGATAGTTTTAATAGATGGGATATTATTGGTGCAAGTTTAGCAATGATTGGTGCATTTATTATATTTATAGGAAATAAAAATGTTTGAGGAACTATTATATGATTAACTTGCAGGAATCCACCTATAAAGTGTAGCTAAAGATACACCTAAATCTTTTGCTACATCTTTTGGTGGGATATCATACATATAGATTATTTTAATTAAAATACATAAAAGGAAAAATAATGAAAAAAATAAATATATTAAAAATAGGTATTAGTCTATTTTTAATAAGTACTTTGTTTACGGGGTGTTTTATGATGGGTGGAATGTTTTTTAAATAAACTAAATAATTAGATTTTTAACTATTTATAAAATTTTTCTACACATTCATTCCTTATATAAATAGTAATATCTTCAATATGAATAAAAAAGGAATTTCTTATGAATAATATGAACAGAAGAACATTTGTAAAAGGCGTTTTGGCAACAAGTATCATAGCCTCTATACCTATAAACCTGAGTGCAAATTCTAAAATATCGACTCGAAAAAAAACGATTGAATTAAGTGGAAATACATTTAATTTAAGCATTGAAAAAATAGCTGTAAATGTTACTGGTAATCCAAGTATTGCAAAAACAGTAAATGGAATGCTAAGTGGTCCGACTCTTAGATGGAAAGAAGGTGATACAGTTACAATAAATGTCACTAATAATCTTAATGAAGATACTTCTATTCATTGGCATGGAATTATTTTACCTGCTTCTATGGATGGTGTTCCTGGATTTAGCAACTTTAATGGTATTAAACCAGGAGAAACTTTTACTTATAAATTTCCAATACTTCAAAGTGGGACTTATTGGTATCATTCACACTCTGGATTTCAAGAACAAGAAGGTGTTTTTGGAGCAATTATAATTGAACCAAAAATAAAAGACCCATATGAATATGATAGAGAATATGTAATCTCATTATCAGATTGGTCAGATGAAAAACCATCTTCAGTTTACAGAAAAATTAAACTTTCTTCTTCTTATTATAACTTCAAACAACGAACAGTTGGTGATTTTATTGATGAAGTAAAAGAAAAAGGTTTCTTCGAAGCATTTAGTGAAAGAAAAATGTGGAACGAAATGAAAATGACAGATAGAGATATTTCAGATGTATCAGGATATACATATACATATTTAATGAATGGTGAGAACCCAGCTACAGGGTTTAAAGCATTATTTAAAAATGGTGAGAAAATTAGATTAAGATTTATAAATAGTGCAGCTATGACATTTTTTGATGTAAGAATTCCTGGTCTAAAAATGACAGTGGTTGCAGCGGATGGGAATAATATTCAACCTGTAACTGTTGATGAATTTAGAATAGGAGTTGCTGAAACTTATGATGTAATAGTAGAACCTGAAGTAAATAAAGCTTATTCAATTTTTGCTCAAAGTATTGATAGAAGTGGATATGCTCTTGGAGCTTTAACTTTTGATGAAAAAGTGATTGCTCAAACTCCACAAATGGATGCATTCCCAATATTAACACATGCAGATATGGGTATGGGAGGGACTAGTGATAATAATTCAGAACATGATATGTCGACTATGGAAACTCAAAAACCTGCTAAACAAGAAAGTGCTATGAAATGTGGAGCAGGAATGGATATGTCTAGTATGGAAAAACCAAAACCTACAATGAATCACTCTATGATGGGGCATGATATGTCAGCTATGAATAGTAATCAGAAAAAAGAAATACCAATTACTAAACTTGAAGAATCAACAGGTGTTCAAGTAGATGCAGTAGCAATGAATCCACAATATAGACTTAGTGACCCAGGAGTAGGACTTAGAAATAATGGAAGAAGAGTTTTAACATACGCAGATTTAAAATCATTAACTCCTACAACTAATGATAAATATCCTGATAGAGAGATAATTTTAAGACTTACAGGAAATATGGAAAGATATATGTGGTCTATTAATGGTATAACTTATAAAGATGCAAAACCTTTAGAGTTCAAATATGGAGAAAGATTAAGAATAACATACATTAATGATACGATGATGAATCATCCTATGCATTTACATGGTATGTGGAGTGATTTAGAAACAGGTGATGACAATTATTTACCAAGAAAACATACAATTATTGTACAACCAGGTTCGAAAATAAGTTTCAGAGTAAATGTAGATGCAAAAGGTTCTTGGGCTTATCATTGTCATTTACTTTATCATATGACTGATATGTTCAGAAAAGTAATAGTATCTTAAAGGAGTTTTATTATGAAAAAATTATTATTAGCAACATCTCTATTGGGATTTATTACAACAAATAGTTTTGCAATGGAAGGTGAAGGAGATATTTTTAGAAGTTCTTTAGTTGTAGATAAACTTGAATATCAATTTAGTGATGAGAAAGCTACTAATTGGGATTTATATGGATATGCAGGTTATGATATAAATAAGATTTATATTTATTCAGAGGGCGAGAAAGTTAAAAATGAATCTGCTAAAAGTGAAAATCAATTAGTTTATTCAAGAGCAATTTCTCCTTTTTGGGATGCTCAAGTAGGTATTGGTTATGATAAGAATAATGAAGCTCATCAAACTTGGGGTATTATAGGATTACAAGGATTATCTCAATATTTCTTTGAAACAAGAACTACTCTTTTATTAGGTGAAGATGGAAATGTTGGATTAAAAACTCAAGCTGAATACGATGCATTATTAACACAAAAACTTATATTAACTCCAAGTATTCAATTATCTGCTTATACAAAAGATAATGAAGAAATGGGTATTGGAAGTGGATTTTCAAATATTACAATGGGTACAAGATTAAGATATGAAATTACTAGAGAATTTGCTCCTTATATAGGAGTTGAATGGAATAAGAATTTAGGAAATACAAATGATATTACATCATTAGATGAAGTATATGCAGTAGTTGGTGTGAGATTCTGGTTTTAAGAATAATTACTCCACATAGATTCCTCATAATAAAAATATAATTACGAATAAAATAAAAAAGGATTTAAAATGAAAAAGTTATCAACAGTATTATTAGGTTTAGGGTTATTTGTAAGTAGTGCGTTATATGCAGCTGAAGCTAATAAATCTACAACTCAACAAGCTACTCATATGGGTGACCACATGCATGAAGGAAAAATGATGAACCATATGAATATGAATGGTATGACTGATGAAGAAATGAAAAAAATGCATGATAAAATGAATGGCATGAATGATGAAGAGATGAAAAAAAACCATGAGAAATTAGATAGTATGTCTAATGAAGAAATGAAAAAGATGCATCAAGACATGGCTAATGAAAAAACTAAAAATGGTATGAGTGATGAAGAAATGAAGAAAATGGGTCATAAATAAAAAATATGAAAAAAACATTTAAAGCAAATAACATCTCTTGTAAGAGTTGTGCAAATCTTATTAAAGGCTCTTTAGAAGATAGTTTTGGAGAGATTGAAGTAAACTTGAATACTTCACCAAAAGAAGTTACTCTTGAAATTCCAACTGAAGAACAAGAAGTTACATTTAAAAAAGAAATGCAGGAACTAGGATTTGAAATAATAGACAATTAAAATATATAAGTTATTCAAGGATTAAAAATGTCAAAAGAAATAATAAAAATAAATATTTCGGGAATGACTTGTGTAAATTGTTCAAATGGAATTGAGAAAGCTGTCAATAAACTTGATGGCTTACTCTCTTCAAAAGTAAGTTTTGCTTCAAATGAAGGTGAATTTGAAATTGAAAATAAACTTTTAGATAAAGAAGCATTGTTCAATAAAATCAGAAAGCTAGGCTATGGAGTTGAAGAAGATTTAAAAGCTTTAGAAAAGTCTAAATTAATTGCTTACAATAAACTAAAGTATAATTTTTTTGTAAGTATTTCACTCACCATTATAATGCTTTATTTTGTTTTATTTCCTCTTCAAGATTTACTAAACAATCAATATATTATGTTTTCACTTGCAACGGTTATTCAATTTTATTCAGGAAGAAGATTTTATACTTTAGCATATAAGGCTTTAAGTAATAAAAACTATGATATGAATGTTTTAGTTGCATTAGGAACTAGTGCTGCATATTTTTACTCTGTTTTTGTAGTATTTTTTCCTTCATTATTTCCTGAAAATTTAAGATTCTTATATTTTGATGGGGCTGCTGTTATAATTAGTTTTATTCTTTTAGGACGATTACTTGAAGAGCGTTCAAAAGCAAAAGCTACTGATTTCTTAAAAAAACTTATGGACTTAGCTCCTTTAAATGCAACACTTATTACCAAAGATGGCAGTTTTAAAACTATTTTAGCAACACAACTCAAAATAGGCGATAAAGTTCTAATAAAAACAGGTGAAAAAATATCAACTGATGCAGTTATCGTAAAAGGTAGTGCAGATATTGATACCTCTATGATTACAGGTGAATATATGCCTATTTATAAAACTATTGGGGATGAAGTAATTTCTGGAACTCTAAATACAAGTGGAATTATAGAAGTTATAGTTTTAAGAGAATCAAAAGATACAACTTTATCAAAAATAGTTGCACTCTTAAGTACAGCTCAAAGTAAAAAACTTCCTATAAGTAGATTTGCTGATAATGTTGCAAATATTTTTGTTCCTATTGTTATTGGTATTTCTATACTTACTTTTTTGGCTTGGTATTTTATAGTTGGTGATGCTTTTAATGCTATATTAGCTTCAATTTCTGTTTTAATAATTTCTTGCCCTTGTGCTTTGGGACTTGCAACTCCTATTGCAATAGTAAGTTCTGTTGGAAAAGCTGCACAAGAAGGAATTTTAATACGGAATCCTGAGATATTAGAAATTATAAAAGATATAAAATACGCAGTATTTGATAAAACTGGAACTTTAACAAGTGGAATTATAAGCGTTAAAGATGCTATTTATGAAGAAAAATATTTAGATATTCTAGCTTCTTTAGAAACTAAAAGTGAACATCCTATTTCAAAAGCAATAGTAAATTTTGCAAAAAATAAAAATATACCATTAAATATTGAACTTGAAGATATAGAACTGGTACCAGGACTTGGTATTAGTGCAATTTATGAAAAGAAAATGGTATTGATTGGTTCTCTATCTTTCTTAAAAAATAATGGTATTAAATTAGATACTAAATATTTAGATTTTTATAATAACTCTTTAAAAGATGGAGCAGGAGTTATTTTAGCATCTATAGAAAAAGAATGTATTGCTGTTTTTGCTTTAGAAGATAGTATAAAAAATGGAGCAAAAGAATTAATTGCCGATTTAAAAGCAAAAAATATTATTCCTATATTATTAACAGGAGATAATGAAATTACAGCAAATTATGTTGCCAAAAAACTAAATATAGATAAAGTATATTCTCAAGTTCTTCCAGATGAAAAATATAAAGTAATAATAGAACTTCAACAAGATGCAAAAGTAATGTTTGTAGGAGATGGTATAAATGATTCACCTTCAATTAAACAAGCAGATATTGGAATTACTTTAAATTCTGGTTCTGATATTACAAAGGATGCAGGAGATATTATTTTAATAAACAATGAGCTAAAAGCTGTATTAAAAAGCATAAACTTATCAATTGAATCAATGAAAATTATTAAACAAAATTTATTTTGGGCTTTTATTTATAATATAGGTGGTATTCCTCTAGCAGCAGGTGTTTTTTATCCTATTCTTGGTGTTATGTTGACTCCAATGTATGCAGGAATTGCTATGAGTTTTTCATCTGTAACAGTAGTTTTAAATTCACTCAGACTAAAATTAAAAAAGATATAGAAAGTAATTCTTTCTATATCTTTTTTTAATGGCAATTCAAAATAACAACTCCTAAATTAGAACTTTTTATAATAAAATTAATCAAATACATAGTCTTCCACATTCTTTCCTTATTAGATTATTATAATTCTACATATAAAAAATCAAAGGATAAAAAATGAAAAAATTAACAATCACAGTTCTAGTAGCAGGTTTATTTGCAGGAAGTTTATTTGCAGCAGAAAATAACATGATGATGGGTATGGATAAAGAAAAATGTATGGCTATGCATAAATCAATGCATGAAATGAATAAAGACAATTCAGTAAAAAAAGAGTTCTCTATACAAGAAAAACATCAAGAACTTCTCAATTCTGATAACACAGGATATGGAGGTTGATTATTAATAAACCTTCATTAGTATCTTTCTTAAAAACCTTCAAGTACTAACTCTTGAAGGTTTCTTATTTTATAGAAGTTTTTAAAAAATTAATTTAAAAGTCGTACTTTCATTTAGCTCTGAATCAACTACTATTCTTATATTATAATCTTTACATATTTTACTTACAATATTTAATCCTATTCCAAAACCACCTTGTTCTGAAGTTGCTCTATAATATCTCTCAAAAATATTTTTTACTTTTTCTTCTTGAATACCTATTCCTGTATCTTTAATGGTTAGAATTTTATTTTTTAAGGATATATCTATTTCTCCACCCATTCTATTATATTTAATTGCATTAGAAACTAAATTATTAAAAACTCTTATAAAATCGTTTTCATTAATTTTATATTTAAATTCCTCTAAATTTGTGCGAATAGTAATTCTTTTTTTAGATGCAAGTGCTTCAAAATACTTTAATTGCTCATTTATTATAGTATTCAATGAAAGTTCATTTATGATTTTTTCATTTAGATGATTTTCCAAAAATACATATGTTAAATCTTTATAAATTTCAGATACTCTTTTAGCACTTAGTTTAACTCTTTCAATTTGTTTAGGAGTTAAATTATCAGATTCGGTTGACATTAAAATAGCACTTATTGGTGTATTTAATTCATGTGTTGTATCTTTAATAAAAGTATTTAATCTTTCTCTCTCGTCTTTTATTGGTTTTAGAAATAATTTTGCAAGATAAAACCCAATTAAAGAAATAACCGAATAAATAAAAATAAAAATGAAAATAATATTAATTGTTAATTTGTTAATCTTTTCAGAATATAAGTTTTCTTCAATTGCAATATAAGATATTCCAAGATGACCTAATGTTGATTTATCAACTAGTACAAAATGTTCTTCATGTTGTATTAAATCTTTTGAAAAATCTATATCATCATCAAGATTACCAAAAATCTTCTCTTTATTCTCATTATAAAAAGAAATTTTATACTCTTTAGTTTCCAATAATTTACTAGTGTCTAAAGTTGTATTTGTCATATGAGCAGATATTATTTTTGATGATAATTTTGAGGTAACATTTTGCATATCTGCTTTTGTTAAATCAAAATATAAAGTTTTTTCATTTTGATAATATAAAAAAGCTACTAATATCATTAAAATAAACGATGAACCTAAGTATAAAGATAAAAATCTTATAAATGTTGTTTTTTCACTATTTGTTAAATCTATAACCAACTCCTCTTATATTTGTAATAAATTCTTCTCCAAGTATTTTTCTCAAATTCTTTATATATGTTCTAACTGTTGATGGATTTGGTGAATCTTCATAACTCCAAACATTTATACTTAATTCTTCAATACTTACTACTTTTTTATGATTATTTATTAAATATAATAGCATTTCACACTCTTTTTTTGCAATATGTATCTCTTTATCATTTATTTTAATAAATAAATTTAATCTATCTAAATATATATTTCGTGAAATTTCCATAATTTCATTAGGTAAAATATTAAATAATCTTTTTATATTGTTTATTCTTATATCTAATTCTTTTAGTTCTATAGGCTTTTTTACATAATCATCACAACCTGATACAAACCCTTTTTCAATATCATCAACCATATTTAAAGATGTTAAAAAAATAGTAGGTGTTTTTATATCATTTTGTCTTGCACTTTTCAATAATTCAAAACCTGTAATTCCAGGTACATTAACATCAAAAAGAAATAAATCAAATTTCTCAGAGTATATCAACTCTTCTGCTTCATATCCAGTAAATGTTGATTTAACACGGTATCCTTCGTTTTCTAAGTGTTCTTGTATAA
The DNA here is from genome assembly GCA_028703945.1 of Aliarcobacter sp. GTDB lineage: Bacteria > Campylobacterota > Campylobacteria > Campylobacterales > Arcobacteraceae > Aliarcobacter. The sequence goes on from JAQVLW010000025.1 coordinate 31,654, forward strand.
TTTCATTGAGTAATATATCATCTTCAAGAAAGAGTATTTTCATAAAAATCCTTTAAAAGATTTTATCATAAAAGTTTTAAACTAATTTGTTTTTACTCATACACTCCACACACTCTTGATACAATCAAAATAAAAAAAGGATTTATTATGTTTGAGTTTATGAATATGAACATGACATTATTTCATGGTTTTTCAATGTTTATTTTTTGGGCAATATTTTTTTATTTATTTGTTTCAATTGATATAAAAGAAAAACCATCTTTATTAGATATTCTGAAAAAACGATTAGCAAAAGGTGAAATAACTCAAGAACAGTTTGAATCAATAAAAGCTACATTAAAATTAAAAGAGGAAATATAAATATGAAGAAAACTATTTTATCATTAATGTTAATTACTAGTTCAATTTTTGCAATGGAAGGTAAAACTATGACAGTTTATAAATCACCTTCTTGTGGTTGTTGTAGTGAATGGATTGATATTATGAAAAGTAAAGGTTTTGAAGTAAAAACTATTGAAACAAATGAAGTTAATACTATAAAACAAAAGGCTGGTTTACAAGCTGGACAAACATCATGTCATACAGCATTTGTTGATGGATATGTAATTGAAGGTCATGTAGACTATAGTGCAATAAAAAAAATGCTTGTTGAAAAACCAAATATTTTAGGAATTACTGTTCCTGGTATGCCAATAGGAAGTCCTGGAATGGAGCAAGGAAATACTAAACAAGCTTATAATATATTGTATGTAAATAAAGATGGTTCTACAGGTGTGTATGAATCTCATTAGAAAATAAATAGGATATTAATAAAATGAAAATACTTTTACTTGAAGATGATGTTATTCTAAATGAGATAATTGAAGAATTTTTGTTATCTTTAAATTATGAAGTAATTACTGCTTTTGATGGGAATATTGCTGAAGAGTTAATCTATGAAGAGAGTTTTGACCTTTTATTATTCGATGTTAATATTCCTAATATTACAGGATTTGAACTGTTAAAAAATATTCGTCAAAATAATATTAATATCCCTACAATATTTATAACATCAAGACATACAGCTGATGATGTAAAGATAGGATTTAACTCTGGTTGTGATGATTATATTAAAAAACCATTTGAATTAAGTGAATTAGAACTCAGAATTGAAAATATAAAAAGATTAAGACAAATTGATAATCATGGACAAATAAAAATAGATAATGACACTTTTTATAATTATGAAAAAAAAGTTATCATAAGAAATAATGAAGAGTTTAATTTATCAAAAATAGAAACAAAGATTTTAGAATATTTCTTAAAAAATAAAAATAAAACTATTTCTATAGATGAAATATCAGTAAATAATTGGGTTTATGATGAAATGCCTGAATCTACAACAATAAGAACATACATTAAAAATTTAAGAAAAAAACTTAATGATGAAACTATAACAACCCTCAAAGGAATTGGATATAGATTTAATATTAGTTAAGATTGATTATTTTATAGAAAAAAACAAATTCTAAATGTTAAAAAAGCAAGAAACAAAAAGTTAATCTAATAAGGAAAAATATGAAAAACAAATATTTGCTTCTTTTAATCTCTTTTTCATTTCTATTTATAGGTTGTGAAGAGG
>JAQVLW010000026.1 GCA_028703945.1 Aliarcobacter sp.
CAAATGAAGTTCAATGTAAGATAGCTGCTAAAAACTCATATACTCCAACTCCTGTTATGTCTTTTACAATAATTGAATCAAATAAAAATTCAAAAGATTTAAATGATGGTGTAATTATAACTCCTTCTCATAATCCTCCATGTGATGGTGGATTTAAATACAACACTCCGAATGGAGGACCTTCTGATACTGATGTTACTTCTGTTATTGAAAAAAGAGCAAATGAAATATTAAAAGATGGTCTAAAAAATGTTAAATTCATAGCTAAAGATAAAATTTATGAATCTAACTTCTTAGAAATCTACGATTTCATAACACCTTATGTAAAAGCATTAGATACTATTATTGATATGGATATTATAAAAAATGCAAATTTACATATTGGTGTAGATCCATTAGGTGGGTCTGGTTTAGAAGTTTATAAAAAAATAAATGAAATTTATGGACTTAACCTTGATATTGTAAATGAAACGATAGATCCTACTTTTTCTTTTATGTCATGTGATCACGATGGAAAAATAAGAATGGATTGTTCTTCACCATATGCTATGGCTTCGCTTATACAATTGGCTGATAAATATGATATTGCATTTGCAAATGACCCAGATTTTGATAGACATGGAATTGTAACAAAAAGCGTAGGACTTATGAATCCTAATCATTATTTAACTGTTGCTATTTGGTATCTATTTTCAAATAGAAAATCTTGGAAAAATGACCTAGGAGTTGGTAAAACTTTAGTTTCAAGTTCAATGATTGATAAAGTTGTTAAATCTTTAGATAAAAAACTTTATGAAGTACCTGTTGGATTTAAATGGTTTGTTGAAGGTTTATATAATGGAAGCTTAGCTTTTGGTGGTGAAGAGAGTGCAGGAGCTTCATTTTTAAGAAAAGATGGAAGTGTTTGGTCAACGGATAAAGATGGAATTATTTTAAATCTTTTAGCTGCTGAAATTACTGCAAAACTAAAAAAAGATCCAGGAGTTATTTACCAAGAGTTTGAAAAAGAGTTTGGTAAAGCTTATTATAAAAGAGTTGATGCAGTTGCTAATTATGAGCAAAAAGCAAAACTAAAAAATCTTAGTGTAAAAGATATTACATCTAAAACTTTAGCAAATGAACAAATAGAAAACATTTATACAAATGCAAGTGGAAATAATGCAAGTATCGGTGGACTAAAAGTTACGACAAAAAATGGTTGGTTTGCTGCACGTCCATCTGGAACTGAAGATATTTATAAGATTTATGCTGAGAGTTTTATAAGTGAAGAGCATTTAGAATTACTAATAAAAGAGGCTCAAGATTTAGTTTTAAAAAGCATAGCTTAAAATAACTAAGCTAGGAAATCTATGATAAATATGCAACAATTATCCCAAATGTTACTTGCACTTTTCATAGGTTTTTGTGGTTCTGTTTTATTTATCTTTTTACATCTTCCACTTCCATGGCTTTTAGGAGCAATTTTTACAACTTCTATTGCCATGAGATTTGAAAAACTTCCAATTCAAAATCCAAAAATATTTTCAGCACCTGCTAGAATTTTTATAGGTTTGATAATTGGAAGTGCTTTTACTCCTGAAATTTTAGAGTTCTTACACATCTATTTATTTAGCATTTTATTGATTATTCCATATACGATTATTGTTACATTTGCTGGAATGTATTATTATGTAAAAGTTTTAAAGTTTGATAGGAAAACTGCCTTTTTTAGCTCAACACCAGGTGGTGTTGTGGAAATGGTAATTTTAGGAGAAGAGCAAAAAGCTGATACCTCAAAAATTACTCTTGTTCAATCATCAAGACTTTTATTTGTGGTTTTATCTTTACCTTTTATTATTCAATATATTTTTCATCTTAATATTAGTGGAAATCAACTAATCACAAAAGCTATAAAAGATACAAATTTAATAGAGTTTTTTTATTTAATTGTTATTGGAATTTCTGGAGCCTTTATTGCTAAAAAGATAAAAATATCCGCTGCTTTTTTAATTGGTCCTATGATTTTAAGTCTTATTGTTTATAGTAGCGGTTTAATCCACACTTTAATTCCAGATGAATTAATCAAATTTGTTCAAGTTATATTTGGAACAATTATTGGATTTACATTTAAAGGTATTAAATTAAAAATGATTATAAAAACACTTATTGGAACTTTTGGGCATTTTATTATTGTGGCTATATTTTCAAGTTTTTTTATTTTTATTGCTTACTATTTTTTTGATTTCCCAATTGTTTCAATTCTTTTGGCATTTAGTCCAGGTGGACAAACAGAGATGAATCTAATAGCTTTACTTGTTGGTGCGAATGTTCCCTATATTACAATCCATCATATTATGCGACTTTTTATAGTCATGAATTTAGCTCCTATATTTGCTAGGAAACTATAATGCATTATAGTTTCCTTGATTTTCTAAAAAATAATAAGTAAGAAAATTCCAAATATTATTCTATAAATTCCAAATGCAATAAAAGTAAATTTTTGTACAAATTTTATTAATACTTTAATCGATAAAAATGCAACTATAAAAGATACAATAAAACCAGCAGAAAGGTTTAAAATATTACCAGCAGCAAAAAGTTCATCATGATGTTTAAGTAAATCATATGCTGTTGTTGCGGATAAAACAGGTAAAGCTAATAAAAAAGAAAATTCAGTACTTGCTTTTCTACTAAGTCCTACTAACATAGCACCGATAATACTAGCTCCTGCTCGACTAGTTCCTGGAATTAATGCGAATAATTGAGCAAAACCAATCCAAGCAGCTTGTTTATATGTAACATCATCAACTTCTAAAGTTTGTACAGGTTTTGTGTTATAAAATTTCTCAATTATTATAAATGCAATTCCACCAACAATAAACATAATAGCAACTATTTGAATGTCAAACATTGCTTTAATTTGTTTAGATAATAAGAATCCAATAGCAGCTATTGGTAAGAATGCAATAGCTATTTTTATCCATAATTCAATGTGTTTAAATGTAAATTTTGAAGGATAAGTTAATATTACAGCTAGAATTGCTGCAAACTGAATAACAACTTCAAAAGCTTTATTCACATTTGTTTGTTCAAGTCCTAAAAATTCACTTGCTACTATTAAGTGTCCCGTTGAAGAAATTGGTAAAAACTCCGTTATTCCCTCAACAATTCCAAGTACGATGGAATCTAAAATTGTCATTTTAAGCCTTTTTTCTAGTGCCAATTAGTTAGAATATTAAACTAATCTATATTTATAACTAGCATGATTTTTTGAAACGGATTCTAACTAATTATTTATGATAAAAACCTTGCTAATCTCTATGAAAATAGCATCTTTATAAAATTTTTATAAATTAACCTTTTTATTTATATTTTATCTATAATTTATACTATATAGTCATCATAAGATTAGTATAAAGGTATGGTTAAATTTATGAATAAAACAAATTCATTTGTTGAATTTCTAAAAAAAGAGTTTATGGTTGTAAAAGCTCTTGGGGTTGTATATGGGGATATTGGAACAAGTCCTATATATACTTTTGCAGTAGTTTTTTTGGTTGCTATGCCAACTGTTGAAAATATTTTTGGATTAATTTCACTCTTTATTTGGACTCTTACAATTCTTGTAACAATTCAATATGCATGGTTAGCAACTAGCCTTTCTAAAAGAGGAGAAGGTGGTACTATTGTTTTACTACAAATAATACTTAGCAAAATAAAAAATGTAAAACAAATTGCCGTAATAACTATTTTAAGTTTTATTGGTTTTTCTCTTATGATTGGTGATGCTGTAATTACACCTGCAATTAGTATTTTAAGTGCTGTTGAAGGAATTGCTTTAATCCCAGGTTTTGAAGGAATATCTCGTGAGATTCTCTTAATTATAGCTGCAATAATAGCAATTTGTTTATTTATCGTTCAAAAAAAAGGCGTAGAAAAAGTTGCTAGTGCTTTTGGTCCGGTAATGATTGTTTGGTTTTTTACAATAGGAGGAGTTGGATTATATTTTACTATTCAAAATCCTAGTGTGATGGTTGCTCTTTCTCCTATGTATGCAATTAATTTTATAATTAATAATCCAATGCTTACATTTTTAGTTTTATCAGATGTTATACTTGTAGCAACAGGTGGTGAGGCACTATATGCAGATATGGGACATTTAGGAAGACTTCCTATATTAAAAGGTTGGTTATTTGTTTTTATTGCTTTAGCTTTTTGTTATTTTGGACAAGGGGCAGTGGTTATTGCAAATTCAGCTTCAGCAACAAGTCCATTATTTGAAATGATAAAATCTATCTCTCCGAACCTATATGTAGGATTTGTAATACTTGCAATATTAGCAACAATTATTGCATCACAAGCAATGATAAGTGGTGTTTTTTCAGTTTTATATCAAGCCATGACTACAAAAATTTTTCCACATTTAAAAGTAGTTTACACTTCAAATGAATTAAGGTCTCAAATATATATCGGAGTTATAAATTGGGCTTTATTATTTTGTGTACTTTGTGCATTGTTTATTTTTAGAGAATCAGCTAAATTAGCTTCTGCTTATGGACTTGCCGTTTCTGGAGCAATGACAATTACCGCCTTTTTAATGATTATTATATTTTTCAAGCAAGAAAATTATATTAAAACTATTATTGCTTTTTTATCATTTATTGTTAGTGGAATATTTTTCATATCTTGTACTCTTAAAATTCCACATGGTGGATATTGGTCATTAATTATTAGTATGATTCCATTATTAATAGTTTTAATATATACAAAAGGGCAAGAAAGACTTTACAAAGCACTAAAGGTCGTATCTAAAGATAAGTTTTTAGAAGAATTTGGCAAAACTTATAAAGAAACAAATACTATCCCTGGTGTTGGAATATTTTTTGCAAGAAGACAAGATACTATCCCAACTTATATATCAAAAACAATGTTTGAAAATAGCATAGTATATGAACGAAATATTATAGCAACCGTAAAACCAACAAACGACCCACATGGTATTAGTGCTGAATTAGAAATTCTACAAGAAGGAATGGAAGTATTAAATATAAAAGTTGGATATATGGAAATGATTGATGTTGAAGAAATTCTAGTAAATAAAAATATTGATGCAAAAACTATATTTTATGGACAAGAAGAGATAATTGCAACAAATCCAATATGGATATTTTTTGCTAGTATGAAAAATCTTGCTCCATCATTTGTAAGTTTTTATAAATTTCCACATGATAGATTAATAGGTGTTACAAGAAGAGTCGAATTATAATGTTACATTACAGAAATCTATCTATTATAAAATAGCTTTGGCTTTTATCTGAAAGAGTAGATTGGTACTTCAATCAAACTAGAGAAGAGTTGTTTATCCCTTTTAACAACTCTTCTAAAACATCATCAAAGATTTTATTTAGAGTATTTACAAACCCATAAGGTTTGGTTTCTTTAACTAAAAATTTTTTATCGTAACTAAATGTTTTTATTAACTCCTTATCTTTTAATAAATCAAATTTTATTTTTAAAATAGCGTAAGATTTATCACCATTTACCTCATGATATATTTTTATTACGCTTGTTTTTATAACATAATCATATTTTATTTTTGTATCTTCCAAAGAGACTAAAGAGAAAAGATTACTATTTTGAAAAGATTCTGCCAAAGAATTGTGAATCATGCTACTTGGCAAATTTATCCATCTATTTTTAGCATATTCTTCAAACAAATATGGTTTTGTACTATAAAAAATCGACCTTGAATTAAAACTTTTATTCACAAGGGGTTCTTCAATCAAGATTGATTTTCCTATATTTTTATAACTACTATTTTTTGAGTTAAAATCAATAGAATAACTATTTGTATCTGTAACTTCTTGTTTTAAAGAACATCCAGAAATTAAAAGTACGATTAAAAGATAAAAAAGATTTTTCATATTATTCTCCTGGTCCATTTTTTATATTTTTTTGTTTAAATAAAATATCACTTGGACTTTGATTTAGGTTATCTATCAAAGTTTGTGTTTGTAAAAGTGTTGAATCTAAACTATTTAAAACATTATTTAGTTTATCAAAACTCTCTTTTGACATATCCTTTATATCAAAACTTCCTTTTCTTATTTCAAGTAAAATTTCACTTGATAATTCTTTGAAACTATCTGCTGATTTATCAATACTTTCAAAAGATTTATTTCCATTTTTTGCAAGAATATTTATATTTTTTATAAGTTCATCAATCTTCTTTTCATTGTTTACAAGATATAAGCTAAATTGTTCTACATTAGTCATACTGTTTTGAGTTTTACCCAAGATTTCTGAAATAGTTTTTATATTTTCATCGGCTAAAAGTTTTTTCATTTGAGCTAAAACCAAAGTTAATTCATTTGTTAAATCAGTTGTAGAATCAACCAAAGTTGTCAAATCAGAGGTTTTTGAGCTTATTATTCTAAAACCATTTTCATCTTTTTGTAAAAGTTTTGAATCATTACTCCCACCTTTTAACTCAATATATTTAAGTCCAGTAATTCCAAGATTTCCTAAAATAGCATAATTGTCTTCTTTTATAGGTGTTCCTTTTTTGATTACAATATTTAACTGTATCTCTTCGGAGTTAAGTGGATTTAATTTTATTTCATTTACATTTCCAACTTCAAATCCCTTATATTTTATAGAAGAACCAATATTTAATCCAGAAATAGATTCTTTAAAATAGATTTGGTATTCATCAAATTTTTTCTTTTCAAAACCAAATTTCCCCAACCAAAAAATGAGAATTAAAAGTGAAGTTACAAGGGCTATTACAAATAATCCTATTTTAAAAAAGTTTATTTTTGTATCCATTATTTACCTTTATTTGTTAAAAAATCTTTTATAAATTCATCTTGTGAATCCAAAGCTTGAGTTATATTTCCATCAAAGATTATCTTTTGTTTTAATATTATAAATCTATCTAAAACTGTTTTTATAGTCTCTAAATCATGGGTAATTATGATTATTGTAATATTTAACATTTTTTTTAGACTAAGTAACAACTCATTTATTTTTTGAGTACTAGAAGGGTCAAGTCCACTTGTAGGTTCATCTAAAAATAAAACTTTTGGTTGCATTGCAAGACTTCGAGCGAGGGCAACTCTTTTTTTCATTCCACCACTTAATTCAGATGGATACAATAATGCACAACTTTTTGGAAGCCCTACAATTTCAAGATTTGTATAAGCAATTTTATCTATTAAATCTGCTGGTAAATCTGTATATTCTTTTAGCATCACACTAATATTTTCAATCACATTTAAAAATGAATATAAAGCTCCGAACTGAAAAAGATAAGAGAATTGTTGTTTTAAATCTTGAATATCTTTTAAATCTAAAGTTGAAATGTCTTTTCCTAAAAGTTCAATATTTCCCTTTTGAATTTTATCCAACATAACTATTTGTTTTACCAATACACTTTTTCCAGAACCACTTCCACCTAATACTCCAAAGATTTCTCCTTGATTTACACTAAATGAGATATCTTTGTGTACTATATTTTCTCCAAAACTTGTAGATAAATTATCTACTTTTATTATTTCCATTATATTCCAATCTCAGTTAGAATCACTGAAAAAATCGCATTTAAAGCAATAACAACAAAAATAGCATTTACAACACTTATTGTTGTATATTTTCCGATACTTGTAGTATTGTTTTGTACTTGAAATCCTCTATAACATCCAATAATTGCAATAGCCACTCCAAAAAATATTGATTTACAAACTCCAATTAAAAGATGTTTTAATGGAACTTCTTGTCCCATTCGATTTATAAATTCAAAAAATGTAACATCTAAATCTGTATAAGCTATTACCATTCCACCAAATATTCCTACAATATCAGCAAAAAAAACCAATAAAGGCAAAGCAATAACCAAAGCAAAAATTCTTGGTAACACCAAAAATAAAGTTGGCTCAAAATCCATAGTTCTCATAGCATCTATTTCATCTGTTATTTTCATAGCTCCAATTTCAGCAGTATATGAACTAGCACTTCGCCCTGCAATTACAATTGCTGTTACAAGTGGCGCTATTTCTCTAAACATAGTTATACAAATCATCTCAACTATAAAAATATTTGCTCCAAACTTTTCAAGTTGAACAGCTCCTTGATAAGCAATTACAACTCCCACTAAAAAAGAGGTAATTCCTACTATAAAAAGTGCATTCACAGCAGATGTATCAATATATTTTAACATTGCTTTTAATCTCATTTTTTTTGGATTAAAAAGTGAATAAACAAAATAGTAAACAACTTTCCCCACAAATTTTGTAAAATCAAGGCTTGAAAGGTAAGCTTCATATACAGTTTTACCAATTTTTTCTATAATATTCTTCTTATCTTTTATTTCTAAACTATTATCTTGATAGTGTTTTTCATAAAATCTATAAAACTCTTCAAAAGAATCTAGATTTTTAAGTGTTAAGTTTTTTTCTTCAACTTTTTTAAAAAATGAAATAAGATAGATGATTGAAGAAGTGTCACACTCTTTTAGATTTTGAAAATCCACAGTTAATTTAGTATATGAAGAAAAAGTTAGTTTTTCTAATTTTTTGATGTTTGAAGTAAGAATTTGTTTATTCCAAATATTTAGTAATGTTAGTTCATAACTACCATCATTTATTTTTCTAAGTTCGAAATAATCGCTATAATCTTCCATAATAACCTCTTTGCTTTTGGCAAAAATAATTTAACATAATACCTAAACTTTATACAAAAAGCCCTGTATTTCTTATGTGTTTAAGTTATATCAAATTTAGTTATTACTAATTATCACCCATTCAATAAACTTTTGCTACAATCCAATCTTATTAAAAAAAGCAAATTATAAGGATTTTATTATGCCATTATTAGACAGTTTTAGAGTTGACCATACAATCATGCCAGCACCCGCAGTAAGAGTTGCAAAAAAAATGAAAACACCAAAAGGTGATGATATTACAGTATTTGATTTAAGATTTTGTGTACCAAATGAAAAGATGCTAAGTGAAAAAGGTATTCATACTTTAGAACACTTATTTGCAGGATTCATTAGAAATCATTTAAATTCTAATTCAGTTGAAATCATTGATGTTTCTCCAATGGGTTGTAGAACTGGTTTTTACATGAGTTTAATTGGAACTCCTGATGAAGAAACAGTTGCAATTGCATGGGAAAAAGCTATGAAAGATGTACTTGAAGTAAAGTCTCAAAATGATATTCCAGAACTAAACGAATACCAATGTGGAACATGTGCTATGCACTCACTTGATGAAGCAAAAGATATTGCAAGAGATATTTTATCTTGTAAAATTGGTGTTATGTCAAATGAAGAGTTATATCTTTGTGAAGATAAATTAAAAGCTTTAGGAAACTAAAAAATGCTTCAAAAATTGAATCTTTTTAAAGAGTTATTTTCTCCATATATAAATATTTCTATTCTTCATATAGATAACTCTTTAGGTTTAATTGATTCGGCTTTAGAAGAAGTAAGAACACAAAATGAAGGAAATATAAAATATATTTCTTTCGTAGATGAAGATTCAGCCAAACTAAGAGCAACAGCAAGAGAGTTTGAATATATAGTTTTAGGAGATATTTTATCTTTTTGCAAAAATCAAGAGACAATTTTGAAACTTATGTACAAAGCTTTAGAAAACTCAGGAAATATAATAATCCTAGAAAAAATCTCAAATGACAATAAATATGAACTTTTAGATTTACTTGAAAATATTGGATTTCAGGCACCAAATTGTATTGAACTTTTTGATGATTTTTATATTTTTACAGCAAAAAAAATGCACCATTGGGACAACGGCTTATAAAGTGAAAAATTAATCTTGCAAGATAATATAAATAGCCTAGTAGCCACAAAAGATGGCTCAAATACACTGTTTTCAAGAAAATATAATCAACACTATCACAATCCAGATGATGGAGCAATAAACGAAGCTTTATCAAAACATATAATTCCAGCTTTTACTTTTCAGGCAAACAAAAAAGAACTTAATATTTTAGATATTTGTTTTGGCATTGGATATAACACCTTTTCTACTATTTATTATTGTTTGTTAAATAATCTTGAGGTGAAACTAAATTTTTATTCGCCAGAACTTGATGGAAATCTAATAAAATCTTTAGAAACTTTTGAGTTCCCAAAAGAGTTTGAAAATATAAAACATATTATAAAATCAGTTGCGCAAACTTGCAAATATGAAGATGAAAAAATCAAAATAGAAGTTTTTATTGGAAATGCAAGAAATTATATAAAAAGTCTAAAACCAAATAGTTTTGACATAATATATCAAGATGCTTTTTCAAGTGATGTGAATTTTGAGCTTTGGACAAAAGAGTATTTTGATGATATTTATAAACTTTGTAAAAGTGATTGTATAATGAGTTCATATGCAATTGCTACACCAATTAGACTTTCAATGTATGAAGCTGGTTTTTTTATCTACGAAAATAGACCAGTTAAGCGAAAAATCACTTTAGCTTTTAAACAAAAACAAGATTTGATTGAAAAATATATAGATATGGAATTAAAAAAACAAAGGAATAAAGAAGCGGTTGCCCTACATGATAAGTAGTTTTAAAAACTACTTATTATTTTGAAAGATTTTCTAAAATGTATTTTTCTAAATCTCTTTTTGAGATTTCATCTTTTATAGATCTCTCAAAAATCTCATCTATTTTTTGAGAATACTCTTCATATGAGAAAAATGGAAAATGTAATTTCCAAGACCTAATAATTAGTTCTTTAGTCATAGCATCTCTCATTCTATCTCTAAAAAAGTTAAAGCCTATAAATATAGCAGCAGTAATAACCATTGCTCCCAAAATAGAAATATGCGGATCAATTTTTACAAGAGGTTTATGAGTTAAAAGTGAAATTGGAACGATAATAGCTAATACAATTCCTATATAAACTATGTATGCTCTAATTAACCTTATTCTAAACCCAAGTTTTGCTGGGTCTACATGCATTCCATCATTGTGTTGTCTATTTGCAACCAATAAATCTTTTAATAAAATTGGTTGCTTAGAAATAGTATAAACATACTCTAAAAGCTTATTTTTAAATGTTTTTTCTTTAGACATCATATATTCCTAAAATTAATAACACGCATTTTATCTTAGTTTATTATAATATTGAGTTAATTAAAGATTAAATGGTTTTAATGACATCTCTAAAATCTTAGAAACTTTATCCAAAGTAATATTTCCTTTTTCACCAAGTGCAGTCATACCATGTGATTCTAAAGCTTTTGTGATATTTTCTATTACTTTATCGTCTGTTTTATATGCACTTAATTTCGTAGGAACTCCAATACTTTGGTACATATATTCTATTGCTTCAATTACTATTTCATAATTTTGAGGCATGTTAAAAACTTCTTTTCCCATTTGAAGTAATTTCTCTTTTTTATCTTCTATCATTACTCTTAAAAGATAAGGCTGAACAACTGCTAAACTTTGTGCATGATCAAGTCCATAAAATGCTGTAATTTCATGTCCTATCATATGCGTTGCCCAGTCTTGAGGAACTCCTGAACCTATAAATCCATTTAATGCTTGATTTGCTAAAAGCATAAGATTCTCTTGCCATAATATTGTTCTTCTATTTTCCCAATTTAATGATAAATTATGTAAACCTTTTAAAATAGTTTGAGAATAACCATCATGTAAAAGTGAGCTATTTGGATATGTTAAATATTGTTCACATGTATGAACAAAAGCGTCAACCAATCCATTTGCTAATTGTCTATCATCTAAAGTACTCATTACACTTGAATCTAAAACTGCAAATTTTGGATAAACAAATGAAGAACCAAAATATCTTTTTTCATTTGTTGATTTTTTTGAAATAACAGCCGTTGCATTTGATTCACTTCCTGTTGCTGGGAGTGTTAAAATAGCGCCCAAAGGAAGAGCTTTTTCTACTTGTTTTGACCCATCTAAGAAATCCCAACCATCACCATCATAAAGAGCAGCTGCAACTAAATATTTACTTCCATCAATAACAGAACCTCCACCAACAGCTAAAACAAAATTGATTTTTTCATCTTTTATGATTTTTACGGCTTTATTTAAAGTCTCATAAGATGGATTTGGTTCAATTCCACTAAACTCTAACCAAGTATACCCATCAAGTGCTGTTTTAACTTGTTCATAAACTCCATTTTTTTTGATACTTCCACCACCGTAAACAACTAATACTTTTAATTTTTTATCAATATATTTAACTATTGAGTCTATTTTGCCACTTCCAAACTCAATTGCGGTTGGATTAAAATATGTATAATTCATAATAAGCCTTTATAATAATTTTGAAGGTATATTATAGGATAATTAACATTTCTAAAGGATTACAATGATTAAAATTTGGTTGTTTATTTATTTTGCTGTTTTTATTTGGTCGGCTATTAATCCAAAAGATTTATTCACTTGGTTTTTAGAAGTATTTCCAGCAATGATTGCTTTTGTTGTTTTAGCAATTACTTACAAAAAATTTAGACTTACACCTTTAGTTTATACTTTGATTTTAATTCATTGCATTATTTTAATGATTGGTGGTCACTACACTTATGCCCAAGTTCCTGTCTTTGATTTTATAAAAGAGATTTTAGATCAAGAAAGAAATGACTATGATAAGCTCGGTCATTTAGCCCAAGGTTTTATCCCAGCTATGATAGCCAGAGAAATAATCATAAGAAAAAACATCATCTCAATTGAAGCTTGGAGAAACTTTTTTATTCTTTGTTTTTGTTTAGCTTTTTCTTCTTTTTATGAACTTGTAGAATGGTGGGTAGCAATATTTGCAAATGATTCAGCAGAAGATTTTTTAGGAACTCAAGGATATATTTGGGATACACAAAGTGATATGGCTTGGGCTTTATTAGGTGCAATTATTGCACTTATATTTTTAAGAAAATATCATGATAAACAACTAAAAAATATTTAGTTGTTTTTTAAAGTATATAAAGAATTGATTATTAAAGTAAGTATAATAACACTTCCTCCAATAAAAGTATAAATAGTTGGGATTTCATTTAAAAATATCCAAACCCAAATAGGTGCCATTATTGTTTCAATTAGCATTAAAAGACTGACTTCACTTGCGCTTATATATTTAGCTCCATTTCCTATTAAAACCCTTGAAAATGATGAAATTATAAGTCCCATAAACATTACAATCAAAAGATTATTTAAATCAATTTTTAAATCTTCACTTAGAAAAAAAGCTAATATGCTAAGAGATATACCAGAAAATGCCGTAAGAACTATTCTATCCATTTCTTTATATTTTGATAACAAAACGAATGAAATTGAAAATAACATAGTACAAAATAAAGCATACATATTTCCTATTAAACTACCGAATTCTAGGCTATCATTAAAAATAATATATAAACCAATAAACATAAAAAATGAAGCATAAAGTATATTTTTTGTGATTTTTTCTCTATATAAAATATATGCGATTAAAGCTGAAAAAAGTGCTGATGTACTAAAAATAATTACTACATTAGCAACTGTTGTGGTCTTCACTGCTGTTATAAAAAATATATTTGAAGCACCCATCATAATTGCACAAGTAATTAAAATTAAAAAAGATGATTTAAATGCATTTTTAACATAAGTTTTTTCTTTAAATAACAAAGTTACCATCATTGAAATAAATATAAATATTCCTAAATAAAATGAAAAAACAAAAGATGATACATTTGTATATTTAATCAAAAGAGATTCTAAACTCATAATAAATATACCAATAGAAGTAAGAGCTAAACCTTTAGCGTTGTTTGTCAAAATAAAATCCTATGGGAGAAATGTTAAGGATGCAAAATGCATCCTTAATTAAAAAAAGTATTAAATGTTATAGTAGTTTGCTTCTTTGTGAGTAACCACAATAGCACAAGTAGTTTGTTCTGGATGCATTTGAAAAGTCTCAGATAATTCTATTCCAAACTCTTCTGGATTTAATAAATCAAAAATATCTCTATTCATCGCTAAATCAGGACAAGCTGCATATCCTGGAGAATATCGGCAACCTACATATTGTTTCATTTGAACATCATTTAAAGTATGTCCTTCTTTTGGCACAATATCTAAATCAAGTCTTATTTGTTTGTGTAAAACCTCAGCTAAGGCTTCTGCAAGCTCAACTCCCAAACC
This sequence comes from Aliarcobacter sp., assembly GCA_028703945.1. Taxonomy (GTDB): domain Bacteria; phylum Campylobacterota; class Campylobacteria; order Campylobacterales; family Arcobacteraceae; genus Aliarcobacter. Next base: position 14,158 of record JAQVLW010000026.1, read on the forward strand.
GTGAACTTGGTAATATTTTGTGAATTCACCTTTATCATATAAACTTCTTTCATAATCACTGATTTTAAGCCCGGCACTTGCAAGTGTAAATGCAATAACATCAAGTCTATCATTTGCAAAGAAATCAGCAATACATCTAAATGGTTTTCTTTTTTGTCTTGGAAACTCTAAAACTTTTATAGCTTCACTTAAAGGTGGTACATTTTTTGCTTCTTCAAGGGAATTAAATAGATATTTTTTATCAAAAATATAAATTTTATTATCCCATGAAATACAAGGATAATAAGCATAAATTGCAATTGGTTCAAAAATATTTTTATCTACTAATTCAGCTTTTAAAGTTTGATACGTAGGTTCAACTACTTCTTCTTCATATTTTAAAAACTTAGCTGAATCTTGTTTCCCTCTTTTATATCCCCATCTTTGTCTAAATAAAACCCTATGATTTATCCATTTAAAAATAAGCTCTTTATCTAATTTTTCTGCTGTTTTTCCAATTCTTCCCCAAAAGGGAGGAAATAAAAATGTATTCTTCTCAGGAAGTGGTATTTCTTCATAAGGAGGAATTTCTGCTACTTCTTCTTCAACTTTATCACTTGTATCTATTATTTTTATTAAATCTGCGGGTAAGTCTGTATTATTTGCATCGCCCTTTTCAATTCTTTGCATAGAAATAACACCATCAAAAGCATCCCTACAATAAAAAATTGGTCCATCATAAAATGGTCTACAATACTCATCAACAAAACTTTTTGTCAAAGCAGCTCCGCCTAAAAGTACAGGAATTTTTATTCCCATTTTTTGAAGTTCATCAAGATTTTCTTTCATAACAGCCGTTGATTTTACAAGTAATCCACTCATCCCAATCGCGTGTGCATTGTGTTCTTGAAGTTTGTCAACAAAAGTATCTAATCCTGCTTTTATTCCTATATTTACTACTTTAAATCCATTATTACTTAAAATAATATCAACAAGGTTTTTACCAACATCATGAACATCACCTTTTACCGTTCCAATGATTAAAGTTGTTTCACTAGCTTTCTCTTGTTTAGGTAAATATGGATTTAAAGCATCAACTGTTGCTTTCATAGTTTCAGCACTTTGGAGTACAAATGGCAACTGCATTTGTCCTGAACCAAATAACTCACCAATGATTTTCATACCATCAATTAGCCACTCATTTACTATAAGTTCAGGGGCAATAGTATGTCTTAACTCTTCAACTAAAGGTAAAAGTCTATCTTTATCTCCATCTAATAAAAGTTTTTGCACTTTCTCAAGAGCTGGCATATTTTGATACTCTTCATCTGTTTGTTCCTCTTGTGCTTCCACATTTGAGAAGTGTTCAATAAAGGCAAATAAAGGGTCACCATTTTCATGGTTATTAAATATCAAATTATCACAAGAAGCTCTATCTTCAGCACTTATTTTATTTAGTGGAATTATATGTTTCACATTTACAATAGCACTTGTTAATCCAGCTCTTACACAATGGTCAAGGTAAATAGAATTTAAATAAATTCTAGCTTTTTGATCAAGTCCAAATGAGATATTTGAAAGTCCAAGAGTTGTTCCAGCTTCTGGATGTAAAATCTGGAATTCTCTTATCGCTTCCATTGTTTCAACACCAGCTGTTCTGTACTCATCATCACCTGAACCAATTGTAAATGTAAGCATATCAAATACTAAATCAGAGGGATCAAACCCATGTCTATTTACACATAAATCGAAAATTCTTTCAGCAATTCTTAGTTTATCTTCTTTTGTTTTTGCCATTCCAACTTCATCAATTACAAGACAAACAAGAGCTGCTCCAAATTTTTTGGCTAATTTACAAACCGCATCAAACTTATCTTCACCGTCTTCAAGATTAACAGAGTTGATAATACATCTTCCACCAATTTGTTTAAGTGCGGCTTCAAGTGCATATATTTGAGTAGAATCTGGCATCAAAGGAAGTGCAACTTTTTGAGAATATAAAGCGGCAACCGCATCCATATCTTTTCTTTCATCACGACCTGCAAATCCAACAGAAACATCAATTACATGAGCTCCGGCACGAACTTGTTGTTGACCAACACTTAATGTTCCTTCATAATCATTTGCTTTTAATAATTCTCTAAAAGCTTTTGAACCAGTTGCATTTGAACGCTCACCAATTAATAGTGGTGCTGGTTCTTGTTTTAATGGCATTGTTCCAAAAAGTGAAGCCAAAGAGGCTTTTAAAAATCCACAAGGTTTTAAAGGTGTAATTCCTTCCACTGCTTTAACTAAAGCATTGATGTGTTCAGGTGTTGTTCCACAACATCCACCTAAAAATGAAACTCCATTTATACTTAAAAACTCTTTTTGGAGAGATACAAACTCTTCAGGTCCCATTGGATAATAAGTTTTTCCACCTCTATTTTGAGGAAGTCCAGCATTTGCATGAACTGAAATTGGAAACTTACAAACTTCGCTTAATGTCTTTACATGTTTATGTACTTGTTTTGGTCCAGTTCCACAATTAAACCCTAAAGATAAGATATTAAAAGGAGCCATAATTGCAGCAATTGTCATGGCATCTGTTCCTATAAGCATAGTTCCTGAAAGTTCAATAGTAACAGAAACCATAATAGGAATATGTGGTGCTGTATCAGTTAGTGCATGAAGTGCTGCTTTTATTTGAAGAGGATCTTGACAAGTTTCAAGTAGGAAGATATCCACTCCACCATCTGCCAAACCTTGAGCCATTATTTTATAGCCTTCATACATATCATCATATTTGATATGTCCTAAACTAGGAAGTTTTGTTCCAGGTCCAATTGAACCTAAAACATATATTGGTTTTTCAGGTGTACTATATTTTAAAGCTGTTTTTTTTACAAGCTGCGCGCCTAATTTTGATAACTCATACGAAGTTTCAGGAATATCATAATCATCTAAAACCCACGGCATTGAGCCAAAGGTATTCGTGCTTAATAAATCTGCACCAGCAATTGCATATCTATTGTGAATATCTTCAAGAATATGAGGTGCGGTTAGGTTTAAAAGTTCATTACAACCCTCTAAATCTTTTCCTTCATATATCCACTCTTCTTTTTTAATATCTGCTATTTGAAGCTGTGTTCCCATAGCTCCATCTATTATTAAAACTTTATTTTTTATTACTTCTTTTATTGTTTCTAGCATATTTTTCTCTGTATTGTTTATTATAATTATTTTTGATATTTATTATTAGATAGTGTACTTTAATTCTTGTTAAAATTTGTTAATAAGAATTTATTTTTTCTGAATAAGCACTCTTAATCTCACAAGCTTTCCCTTGATGTCAATTAGTTCACTAAAAGTTACAATCTGTTATTATATTATCTATTAAAGTTATGTACCATTTATTATCTATTTTTGTAATATAAAATATTATGGTGTAAGGAATGATTACTTCATAACTTGTTTGTTCTATAAAATCTGCTTTTTCAATCTCTTCTTTTTTAAATCTATTTACTTGTAAAGTATTTGCTTCTTCCATAATTTTTGTAATATATGGTGTTGTTTGTGAATTTAAGAAAACTCCTTCTTTATCCCAGCCATATAAACTATCATCAAGTGGACTACAATTAAAAGTTGCTTTTTCGATTTTTATTTCAAAAGAATCTATTAGATTATCTATATTTGAAATATTATTTTTAATTTCAAATATGTTTTTATGTTCAAACTTTGTAACTTCATAGTAACCATTTATTGGATGAATATATTTACTACTCAACAGAGCTAAATTATTTTGTTTTATTAATTGTGCAATTTGATTTACTTCATTTTTCAAATCTTGAGTTATTAGCTCTTTTTCATAAATTTTCTTTTGATTAACTTGAACTTGAGTATTACTAACAGAACAAGCTGTTAAAAAAAGAGAAAAAATTATAAAAATAATAAAATTAAAGACTCTTTTTAAAAACATTTCTTTGTTTTCCTATTTTTTTCTTTTATATTACATTTATATATCTTAAATAATTTATAATCTAATTTTAAAGAGTTTATTTTAATATTATCTTAGCTAAAATAAATGCCTAAAATTTAATCATTAGGAATTGCTAAAATGACTGAATCAAAATATATATGGATGGATGGAGAATTTGTAAATTGGCATGATGCAAAAGTACATGTACTAAGCCACACTCTTCATTATGGTAATGGTGCTATAGAGGGAACAAAAGCATATAAAACTGTTGATGGAAGATGTGCTATTTTCAAATTAAATGAACATACACAAAGATTATTAAACTCTTCAAAAATGACACTTATGAATGTTCCTTTTACACTTGAAGAGTTAAATAAAGCTCAAATTGAATTATTACAAAAAAATGAATTATTTGGTGGTGCTTATATAAGACCGTTAGTTTATTTAGGTTACGGTGTAATGGGACTTTATCACAAAGAAGCACCTGTTAAAGTTTCAGTTTCTGCTTGGGAATGGGGAGCTTATTTAGGAGAAGAAGGTCTTAGAAAAGGTGTTAGAGTTAAAATCTCTTCGTTTACAAGAACTCCAAATACTTCAGGAATGGGAAAAGCTAAAGCTGTTGCAAATTATTTAAACTCTCAAATGGCAAAATTCGAAGCTGTTGAAGCGGGATATGATGAAGCATTATTAAGAGATGACCAAGGATATATCGCTGAAGCATCGGGAGCTTGTTTCTTTATCGTTAGAGATGGAAAATTAATTACTCCTCCAAATGACAACTCACTTGAATCAATCACACAAGCAACAGTTATTGAATTAGCAGCGGACATGGGAATTGAAGTTGTAAGAAGAAGAATTTCTAGAGAAGAAGTTTATATTGCAGATGAAGCATTCTTTACAGGAACTGCTGCTGAAATTACTCCAATTAGAGATGTAGATGCAAGAATCATTGGTTGTGGTTCACGAGGACCAATAACTGAAAAAATTCAATCTGCATACTTTGATGTAGTAGCTGGAAAAAATGAGAAATATATTAAGTATTTAACTTATGTTAACTAAAGTTGATTAGTATTACTTATTAAATAGATAAAAAATAAGGAAAGATATGCCAATAGACAACGACTATTTTAAAAACAGACAACAACAAAAAAATAATGGTGGTGGAAATAATAATGGTGGTGGAAATTTCCAACCACCTTTTGAAACACCTGAGTTTTTCAAAAACTTTGGTAAAAAAGCAGGAATGTTTTATGTAGTTATTATAGTTATCGCTGCACTTTTTATGTTTAAACCATTTGTTATTATTGAATCAGGACAAGTTGGTATTAAAGCAACAACTGGTAAATATGATGAAGTTCCATTAAATCCTGGTTTCCATTTATATATTCCAGTTTTTCAAAAAGTTATAATTGTTGATACTAAAGTAAGACTTTTAAACTATAGAAGTGTTGAAGAAATGAGTGGGTTTGATGCAGGAATTAAAATAAACCCAGCTATTAGCGTTCTTGATTCAAGAGGTTTACCTGTTTCTATTGAACTTACAGTTCAATATAGACTTACAGCTTCAGGAGCACCAGCAACTATTGCTACATGGGGATTATCTTGGGAAGATAAGATAGTAAATCCAGTTGTAAGAAATGTTGTGAGAAATGTTATTGGAGGATTTAACGCAGAAGAACTTCCAATGAAAAGAAATGAAATTGCTACAAATCTTGATATGTTAATAAAAACACAAGTTACGGAATTAGCTGAAGGTTCAGTTACTATTGAATCTGTTCAATTAAGAGAAATTGGTCTTCCTGTTAAAATCAAAGAACAAATTGAAAGAGTTCAAATTGCAAACCAAGAATCTGAAAGAGTAAGATACGAAGTTTTAAGAGCAAAACAAGAAGCTGAAAAAAGAGCTGCACAAGCAACTGGTGAAGCTGAAGCAAAAAGAATTGAAGCACAAGGTAGAGCAGATGCTGTAACTATTGAAGCAAAAGCACAAGCAGTAGCAAATAAATCTATTGCGGAATCTTTAACTCCTAGTTTATTAAATATGCAACAAATTGAAGTTCAAGGCAGATTTAATGATGCATTAAGAGAAAACAAAGATGCTAAAATTTTCTTAACTCCAGGTGGTTCAACTCCAAATATTTGGGTTGATACTAAAGATAAATCAAGAGATACTATATTGAACAAATAAAAAAGAGAAGTAGTAAAACTACTTCTTTTAAAACTATGAAAAAAATCCCTTTTTTATTAATCTTCATTTCTTTACTAATCCTAACAAATATTATTTATGCAAAACAGGTAAAATCTGTTGTAATAATTAAACCTAAAATAAAATATGATGAAAATATCAGATATGAAAAAACTAAAGAATTCATTGAGGAAGAAGAAAAAGCATATAAGAAAAAATATGATTTTGGATTTGATATGAATATTAATAAAGAAGAAAGAACCATTGATTATTGGAAAATCGATATTAAAACAAACTTTTAAAGGAAAAAATTATGGAACAACTACATAAAATAGATTGGGAAAAGATGGATAATCTAATTCCTGTAATCACTCAAGATGCCTCAACAAATGAAGTATTAATGCTTGCATATATGAATCAAGAAGCACTAGAATTAACAATCAAAACAAACTATGCACACTATTTTAGTAGAAGTAAACAAAGAATTTGGAAAAAAGGTGAAAGTTCAAATCACCTACAAGAAATAGTAGAAATTTTAATTGATTGTGATAATGATACTTTACTTTTAAAAGTAAATCAATCAGGAGTTGCGTGTCATACAGGAAGGAAATCTTGTTTTTTCACAAATCTTAATACAAATGAAACAATAAGTGATGTAGAAATAAATACAGCTAATGCTTATGGAATAATTGATACTTTATATCATACTATTCAAGAGAAAAAAAATGATGATCCAAATAAATCATACACAGCAAAACTTCTTCAAGGTAAACAAAACTCAATGTTAAAGAAAATAGTTGAAGAATCAGGTGAATTTACTTTTGCCATAAAAGACAATGATACACAAGAAATCATCTATGAAGCGGCTGATATTACATATCATGTTTTAGTGGCACTTGCTTCTAAAAATATAAGTCCAGATAGAATAAAACAAGAACTTGCTAGAAGATTTGGGATTTCAGGAATTGAAGAAAAAAATTCAAGAGTTGATAAATAAAAAGAGTCTTTAAACTCTTTTTATTTTATAAAGCTTAGTGACAACCACATCCAGTTCCACAACTCTCATCTGATTTTTTAGCTTTTTCTTGCTCAGCTTTTATTTTTTGTCCTTCAGTTGAACAAGCACTTACACCAGCTGGCATAGATGGTTGAATTGCAGAATTACTAATATTATCATCTACACTATCTAGAAATGCAATAAGTTTATCAGCCGCAATCATATATCTTTTTGCCGAAATTGATTCAGGATTAAAGTAAACAATAGGTTTTCCACTATCTCCACCTTCTCTAATTGCTGGTTCAATTGGTAAATTTGCTAATACTTGAGTATCATATTGAGTTGCTAATGCTTCACAAGTTCCCATTCCGAAGATATCTGATTCAGTGTTACATGAAGGACAAATAAATCCACTCATATTTTCAACAATTCCAGCAACTGGAATATGAAGTTTTTTAAACATATCTAAAGATCTTCTTGAATCATCAAGGGCAACATGTTGAGGAGTTGTTACATTAATTCCAGCACTTACAGGTACACTTTGAGCTAAAGTTAATTGAGCATCACCAGTTCCAGGAGGCATATCAATAAATAAAATATCTAACTCTTCCCATAAAATATCTCTTAAAAGTTGTTGGATTGCTTTCATAATCATAGCACCTCTCCAAATAAGAGCTTGTCCTTCTTCCATTAACATACCCATTGACATAACATCAACACCATATGCATTTAAAGGTTTTGCTTTATCTCCCACAACTTCTACTTCTTTACCTTGTAAACCCATCATACGAGGGATATTTGGTCCATAAATATCAGCATCAAGGATACCAACTCTTTTACCTTGCATTGCAGCTGCAACTGCTAGATTTACAGTTGTAGTTGATTTTCCAACTCCACCTTTTCCAGAACTAACCATTACAATTTTTTTAATTTGTGGTGCAATATTTTTACCACTTACACTATTACTTGATTGTTTTGCTTCTTGAGGTTTATTAAAATTTAGTGTTACATTCATTCCAATAGCACTTAAACACGCTGTTATATCTTTTCTTAATTGTGCTTCAACCTCAGAAGCAGTTGAAGTAATATCAAGAGAAACTAAACAATTTGTTGCATTTACTTGAATATCTTTTACAAAACCAAATTCTACAATTGATTTTGCGAATCCTGGATATTTAACATTTTCTAACTCTTTTTTAATCTTTTCTACATTTACCATATAAAAATTCCTTTACAATTTTTTATTTAATGAATTATATTTTAAATAGGATAATTTATATCTTAATTGATTAACTATTTAAATTTAAGATTCTATTGTATCCTAGAATTTATAAATATTTATGCTATAGGTAGGCTATATATTTACTATAAGATTAATTTATTTAATTAAGTAATAGGAAAATATACTATGTTTCGTTTTTTCTTTATAATTTTATTATTCATATATGCAAATGCTTCAATGACAAAAGAACAGATATCTACATATATTAAATCCCCTTTAAAATTAGGAGAGAAAGATATAAATATTCCTGTCTGGGAAATATTAGATGAAAACAATAAATTAAACTCTTATATCTTTGAAACTTTTGATTATGCTCCAATAGCTGGTTTTTCTGGTGGAAAAATGAATCTGCTTGTTAGTATAGATTTAGAAGGTAGATTTTTAGAAATCCATATTTTAGAACAAAATGAGCCTGTTTTTGTATCTGGTATTGGGATTGAGCCTTTTAGAAAATTTTTAATGCAATATAAAGGAAAATCATTAAAAGATAGCATCAAAATAGGCAGCTCTAAAAATCAAACAAGTTCCATTTATATTGATGGGGTTTCAAAAGCGACAGCTTCTGTAAAAATCGCAAATGATATGATATTAGGTTCAACCGTACAAGTCGCAAAAGAAAAACTAATGGGAGTTGCTCCAAAACAAATATATCATCCTAAAAAAGATCTCTTCGAAAAACAAACTTGGAATGAACTATTAGCTAATAATTTAATTATGCATATCAAAATAACAAAGGGTCAAATAGAAGATTTATTCGATAATACTCCACATAAAATAGAATTATCAAATGAAGAAAAAAAAGAAATAGCCCTAGATTTATATATTACAGATTTAAGTATTCCTACTGTTTCAAAAAATTTACTTGAAAAATCTACGCTAAAAAGTCTTGATGGACATTTAGGAAAAACTAATGAAGCTATTTTAATATTTGCAAATGGACCATTTCAATTCTTAACTTCAAAATTTATTCCTCGTTCATCACCTGATGAACTAGGAATAAAACAAGATGAATTTAATTTAAATATTTTAGATGGAGATTATTTAATAGAATTTTTAAATGATATCCCAAACTTTGAACAAGCTATTATTTTAGAAGTCGATAAAAGATATGACTTTGATCCTTCATCTTCATGGTCTTTAAATATAAAAACAATAAGAGGAGAAGATAGTATATTTTTAGTTCCTACAGCTAAATATTTAACTTTTGATATTCAACCTGTAAAAAAATATTTTGAAATTAAAGAAGAGCAAAAAGAAACTCCTCTTTGGCTTACCTCAATATATGAACAAAAAATAAAACTAATTTCTTTAATAATATTCTTAAGTTTTTTATTTATTATTCTTTATAAATATCAACTTATTCTTTCAAATTTAAGATATAAAAGAACTATCCTTTTGGCAATAACTCTATTTTTCATAGGATGGTACAATCAAGGTCAATTAAGTCTGGTAACAGTACTTGGAGTCTTAAAAGCTCTTCTAAATTCACGAAGTTTAACTTTTTTATTATACGATCCTTTTTCTCTGATTATTTGGTTTTTTGTTTTAGTTTCATTAGTTATTTGGGGAAGAGGAACTTTTTGTGGATGGCTTTGTCCATATGGAGTATTACAAGAATTCTCACATTTTTTAGGAAGATATCTTAATTTCCCAAAAATTCAAATATCAGAAACTCTAAATAATAAACTTGTATATATAAAATATTTTATTTTAGCTGCTCTTATTTTATCTGTAATCTTTGCACCAAAAATTACGGAATTTTTAATAGAAATTGAACCTTTTAAAACATCTATTACCTTATTTTTTGACAGAGAAATCCCATATGTTATATATGCTTTATTTTGGTTGGTTTTAGGAATGTTTTTATTTAAAGGATTTTGTAGATATTTCTGTCCTTTAGGGGCATTCTTCTCAATAGTCGGAAAACTTAGAATTCTAAACTGGTTACCACGAAGATATGAATGTGGTAATCCTTGCAATAACTGTCATAAAAGTTGTAATTATCAAGCAATAGACAAAAAAGATGGTCATATTAAATATAGTGATTGTTTTCAATGTATGGATTGTGTTCAAATTTATAGTGATAAGAATTTATGTAAGATTTTAATTAAAAATACAAAGAATGAAAAAGATATAAAAGTATTTAAATGGAGTGAAAAAAATGTCTAAAATCACAAGAAGAAAATTTTTAAATATTACAGCTATTAGTTTAACTCTACCTTTTTATTCAAATTCACTATTTGCAAATACTCAAAATAAAATTACTTGGGAAGGCATAACATTAGGAAGTCAAGCAAACATGACACTTTTTCACAATAATATAAATTTTGCAAGGAATACTTTGAATATTTGCATAAATGAAATAATAAGATTAGAAAAAATATTTTCACTTTTTGATGAAAACTCTTGTATATCTCAACTAAACAAAAACTCTTACTTAAAAAATCCTCCAAAAGAGTTGGTAGAAATTTTAAATTTTGCAAATACTATCTCCGAAAATACAAATGGAGCTTTTGATGTAAGCGTTCAACCTTTGTGGATAGCTCATGCAAATTTTTTTAAAGATACAACTAATAAAGATATTAATAAATTAAAAGAAGAAATACAAAAGGTAAAACAATTTATTTCATATAAAAATATTTTAATATCTAACAATGAAATTTCTTTTAAACAAAAGGGTGTACAAATCACTTTAAATGGTATTGCACAAGGATATATTACAGATAAAATTACAAATATTTTAAAAGAAAAAGGCTTTACAAATGTACTTGTAAACTTAGGAGAGTTTAATAGTATTGGAGGATATGATGAAAATAGAGATTGGAATATTGCAACACCTTATTTAGATAATATCGAATATCTAAAATTAAACAATTCAGCAATTGCAAGTTCAGGCGGATATGGAACAAAATTTGATGAAAATTATCATCACTTGTTTGATACAAAAACAGGCACCAGTGCAAACTACATAAAATCCGTAACAATAAAAGCGCAAAATGCCATGTTAGCAGATGCTATTTCTACAGCAATATTTGTTATGCCAAAAAGTGAGAAAGAAAAAATACAAAGTATATATCCCAATATTGAGATATATACTTCATAGAAAAAATTTAAAAAAATTAACCAGCAATATCAATCATTGCTTGACCATGCTCTTTTACAATTTTTTGAGTTATCTTATATGAGCAAAATTTTGGTCCACACATAGAACAAAATTCTGCTTCTTTAAATACATCTTGAGGAAGAGTTTCATCATGATATTCTTTCGCACGTTCTGGGTCTAAACAAAGTTCAAATTGTCTATTCCAGTCAAAACCATATCTAGCATCAGACATTTCATCATCAATATCTCTTGCACCTTTTCTTCCACGAGCTATATCCGCTGAGTGTGCTGCAATTTTATAAGCAATAATTCCATTTCTAACATCTTCAGCATTTGGTAAACCTAAATGTTCTTTTGGAGTTACATAACATAACATTGAAGCTCCATGCCATCCACCAACAGCTGCACCAATTGCAGATGAAATATGGTCATAACCAGCAGCAATATCAGTTGTAAGTGGTCCTAAAATATAGAACGGTGCTTCATGACAATACTCTTTTTCAAGTTTCATATTTCTTTCAATTTGATTTAAAGGAACATGACCAGGACCTTCAATCATAACTTGAACATTTTTTTCCCAAGCTCTTAAAGTTAATTCTCCAAGAACTTTTAACTCTCTTAATTGAGCTTCATCGCTAGCATCAGCTAAACATCCAGGTCTTAATGAATCTCCTAAAGATAAAGATACATCATATTTTGCACAAATATCTAAAATTTCATCAAATGCTTCATAAAATGGATTTTCTCTGTGATAATGCATCATCCAAGCAGCCATTAAAGAACCACCCCTTGATACTATTCCCATTTTTCTTTTTGCAACATGAGGCATAAATTCTAATAAGAATCCTGCATGAATTGTAAAATATGAAACACCTTGTTGAGCTTGTTTTTCAATAACTTTTAACATAACATCAATAGATAAATCTTCAATTTTATCTTTTACATCATGTAAAATTTGATAAATAGGAACCGTTCCAATTGGAACCGTTGAGTGTTCAATTACCGCTGTTCTAATCATATCTAAGTCACCACCTGTACTTAAATCCATGATTGTATCGGCACCATATTTTAAACAAACATCAACTTTTTCTATTTCACCTTCAACATTTGAAGCAAGTGCAGAAGAACCGATATTTGCATTTATTTTGCATGAAGATGCAATTCCAATCGCCATTGGAACTAAATGTTTATGATTTACATTTGCTGGAATTATTAATCTTCCTCTTTCAATCTCAGCTCTTATAAGCTCAGGTTCAAGTTTCTCTATTTTTGCCACATATTCCATATCTGGCGTAATAATACCTTGTTTTGCATAATACATTTGAGTTCTAATTTTGTCGTTTTTATGATTGTTTAACCAAGTTCTCATTTTAAAATCCTATAGTTTATTATATTTGAATTGTAAATCGATTATAGCTAAAAATATTTAGAGAACCTTAATTACTTCCTTTAATTTGAAATTATTACTTGTATAAGTTTCTTTTCTATATAATAAAAGCATAAATATACAATAGGAGTAGTAGTGATTATTGATAAAAATTCTATTAACTCCACTTCTTTTTCTTTTTATACAAAGAAAGAATTAGAACAACAAGATTGTATAAAACAAATAGACTTTATATTAGAAAAATATAATACCTTAGAAAATGACAACCAACTAATCAGTTCTATTGAAAAAAATATCTTATATACTATTAATTTCATTGAAACTTTATTTATAAAAAAAGAAAAAATTCCAGAGAATTTAGAAGATTTATTTTTAAATAATCTTACATTCAAAGAAAACATAAATCTCTATATTGAAAAAAAGATTTCAAATATTACAAAAAAAGACTCAATTTATTTTTTTAAAGATATTAATATTATTTTACATATTTTAAGTATTGGAACAAATGAAAAAATTTTAGAGTCTTATAACAATTACGATTTTAACGCTCTTTCTAACTTATTTAGATATTACGAAACAAAATTACAAGAGTTATTTTCAGAAGATGAAAAATCATTTCCTCTAGCTTTTGATTCTTATATTCTTTTACTAAAAACTATTATATTAATATGTAGTTTTAATGCCATTGATTTTATTGCAAAAAAATCTATTCAATTTTTTATTGATTTAATGACAGAATCTATAAGTATCATAAAATTTACTATTTTGCTTGATAAAAATAAGTTAAATCAGCTAAACAATATTCAAGGAAGATATTTATATTACTTTTCTTATGATGATATTAAAATTGATATAAATGATTTAAAAACTACTTTTAAAAAATATTTGTTAGTTCTTGAAAGATATGAAGATGGTTATATCTTATCAAAAGATAGTAATTTCGGGAATGAAAATATAGATTCTTTTGAATTTCTTATATTTAGAAAAAATTCTTCTGTTTTAATTTTAAATTTAATAAAAGATTTAAAATCTAATCTTGATGAAAATTTATATTTTGAGTCAGAATATTTTCAAAAAATTTTAAGATTTTATTATAAAAAATTTAGTTTATATCTTCCTAGTGAAGTGATTGCACAAAATCTAGAAGAGTTTCAAAATAATCTTTTAAATTCTCTTTTAACAACATATGAAGGAAATCAAGATTTTATAAAAAAACTTGATTATCATTCAGTTATTAATGATTTCATTTTTTCACAAGATAATTTAACAAATATAAATATTGAAATAATTTTTCAACTTTTATATTTTGATGATAATATTCCTATTTATAAATATTATCATATTGCTCAAATACTTACACAATATAATCCTATAAAAAATGATTATCACGAATATTTTAAATTAGCAATTCTTGATTTGTGTATAAATAAATCAATTAACTATAAATATAATTCAGAAATAGAAGATGTTTTAACTAAAATTTATATCTATGTAAATGAGTATAAAATTGCTTCTCATTTATTGTCTGTTTATTCAAAAATATATTTAAGTTTTTCTCTCTTTTATTCTACAAATCAAATAGATTTAGAAAAAGCAAAAGAGTTATATTCAACTTTTATACAAATTAATGGTTTAGAAATTCTTCATAATGAATACAATCAAATAAATTCTAAGATTTTAAATAATATTCAGTTATCAACTGATTTGATTTTAGAAGAATTTTTAAAAAATAAATACAAAAATTTAGAAAATGGATTTTTAACAATCAAAAATAAAATTAATCAAAATACTTTAATAGATGATATAAAATCTCCTTTAGAAAGTTTTATCTCAAATACTATATTTCATGGTTTATGTGAAACAACTATTTTAAAAACAACTCAAAAATCAACTATTTTAGAAGCAGGTTTTGAAGAACATCAGATTATTTTATCAAGATACATTATAAGATTTATTTTTACAACTATTTATAAAGCAAATTTTTTATTGATTCTAGAAGAAAATGAAGTTTTTATTAGAAAAAATATTTATAAAGTATTAAATGATTTAAAAGAAAAAGATATAAAATACAATCTTCTGAGTAATGAAGATGACGAAATTAATATAAAGTATTAATATTTATGAAAAAAAATTTAATTGAAGAGATAAACTCTTTACCACCACTTCCCTCAAGTGTAATTGAACTCGAAAAATATAAAAGCATTGGAAATACTGATATTATGAAATTAATTTCTATTATTGAAGAAGACCCTTTAATGATAGTAACCATTTTAAAAATTGCAAATTCAAGTATGTTTGGATTTAAAAGTAAAATTGAAACATTAAGTAGAGCAATAAATTTACTCGGAATAAATTTTACAATTTCAATTGCCATTGGCTGTGCGATTCAAAATACAATAAATAGTAATTTATTAGCCTATGCTGTAAAAAATGAAGATTTTCTTTTCTCTAGTGCATTAGCTAGCAATGTAGTAAATACTTGGGTTTCAAATATAAATCTTGATTTGAGGAATGAGTTACTTTTACCTGCATTTTTGCAAGAAGTTGGCAAATTTATTATCTCAGAAGTAATACAAAAAAATAGAAAATCTGAAGAATTTTTAATTGAATTGGAAGAAACAAAAGATACTACATTTTGTGAAAAGAAATTTACAGGATATACTTGTGCAAGAATTACTGCAAATATTTTTAAACAATGGAACATAAGCCCAAATATAATTATTCCTATTGCCTTTACTGAGAATATTGAATCTTGCCCTAATGAATTTAAAACAAAAGCTCAAATTTTAGAAATTATCAAAATCTTATGTGACATTCGTTATCCATTAAGTGATAACAATATTCATAAGGCACTAGAAAAAGTTAGTTTATATGGTTTTGATATTGAGCATTTTGTAAACTCTATTGATGTTATAAAAGAGGTAATTAATCAAAATTCTTAACTTATGCATAAGTAAGTATATACTATAATCTGTAACTTTTTTACACAAAGGGGTTTTTGTTGTTAGATGTTACACTCATTGTTTTATGCGCTGGAAATTCTTCAAGATTTGAGCATAAAACAAAAAAACAATGGATTAGAATAGAAAATGAACCTTTATGGCTAAATGTCACAAAAAGATTAGCTTCATTTTCACAATTTGATAAAATTATCGTGGCTTCCCATGAAGATGAATTAAATTATATGAAAAACTTCACTGATAATTTTATTTTTGTAAAAGGTGGAGATAGTAGACAAAAATCTATTTTAAACTGCTTAGAATTTGTAACAACAAAATTTGTAATGATAAGCGATGTAGCACGAGCTTGTATTCCCCAAAGTGTAATTAAAAACCTTTTAGATGAAAAAGAAAATGCAGATTGTATTGTTCCTGTTTTAAATGTAACAGATACAGTAATTTATGAAACAAATACTATAAATAGAGATAGTGTAAAACTAATTCAAACTCCACAACTTTCCCTTACTTCAACTTTAATAAAAGCCTTAGATGCGCAAACTGAATTTACAGATGAAAGTTCTGCTATTAAAGCAATTAATGGAACTATCAAATATATTCAAGGAAGTAATGAAAGCAAAAAACTAACTCTTGGAAATGAATTAGAAGAACTCCCTTGTTTAAAAGAACCTTCAAAAAACTTCTTTACAGGAACTGGCTTAGATATTCACGCCTTTGAAGATAATAAAGAGATGTTTTTAGGTGGAATAAAACTTCCTTATGAGTTTGGTTTTAAAGCTCATAGTGATGGTGATGTTTTAATTCATTCTATTATTGATGCACTTTTAGGAGCTTGTGGAGCTGGAGATATTGGGGAGTTTTTCCCTGATACCGACGAAAAATATAAAGGTATTGATTCAAAACTTTTATTAGAACATATTGTTAGATTTATTTACAATGTTGGTTATGAAATTGTAAATATTGATACAACAATAATCGCTCAAAAACCAAAAATTAATCCATTTAAACATGAAATAAAGAATTCTTTAGCTTCGTTATTGAATATCGAAAAACAATTTATAAATGTAAAAGCAACAACTGCTGAAAAAATGGGATTTATTGGTCGAGCAGAAGGTGTGGCTGTACAAAGTATTGCTACATTGAAATATTATAATTGGAAACAAAAATGAACATATTAATTATTGAAAATGAGATTTATCTTGCACAAAAAGTTGTGTCAAGACTGCTTGATGATGGGCATAGTTGTGATTATATTGAATCACCAAATATTGACAATCTCACAAAAGATTATGACACAATACTTTTATCAACCTCTTTACCATCTGCATTATGTAAAAATATCATAAAAAAATACTCAGAAAACTCTATCATTCTTCTTTTAGTTTCTTATATTTCTGATGAAACAGTTACAAATCCAATTAAAGATGGTGCAAAAGATTATATTATGAAACCATTTATTATGGATGAACTAATTAGAAAAATTTATCACTATAAAGATTGTAGAAGTCTAAAAAGAGAGCTACAAACGTTAAAAGAATATTTTGAATTTACGATGTCAGAAATCGATACATCTGATACATTATTACCTCCATCTTTTCCAACATTAATAGAATCAAACTCACAAAAATGTGCAGATAAATTAGTTTTTGAACTATCAAGAAAAATGGATTTACCAATTAATTTTATCTCTTTAACTTCAATATCTTGGCTAAAACAAATAAATGCAATACAAGGAAAATCTATTATTTACCTTACAGATTTTCATACTCTAAAAAAGAATGTTAAAGAAAATGTTATTAAATTTATTGAAGATAAAAATTGTGTAGTTTCAACTTTGGAAACAGAACTTGAATTCCCATATAGAAAAATCGAGTTTAATAATGAAAACCAACTAATTGGTAATT
>JAQVLW010000068.1 GCA_028703945.1 Aliarcobacter sp.
GTTGAAAAAACCACTACTAATGGCACTGTTAAAGATACTTTAATAAATATTCAAAATTTAGTAGGAAGTAGCTTTGATGATACTTTTATTACAAAATTATCAGAATCAAATATCATTGATGGTGGAGATCATAAAACTATCGGTGATACTATAGATTATAGTACAAATGGGGCTACAAAAATAATTCTTGATTTAGATATTTCTCATATTACAGATATTTATGGCATAGGCGTAATAAATGATGGTACTTATGCAAGTGTTGCTGTTGAAAATGGAGCTACTGACAAGATTACTAAGATTGAAAATATAAAAGGAAGTGTTGGAGCTGATACCATTTATGGAAATGCTGAAAATAACACAATTTACGGTATGGCTGGAAATGACACTATTTATGGAGTTGCGGGAAAAAACTACATTGATGGTGGAGCTGGTAATGATTTAATTTATAGTGGAATTGGAGCTGATAGGTTATTTGGAGGCACAGGAAGCGACACATTTAGAGGAACAACTGCTGGAAGTTTTGCAGGAGATGTTATTGATGGAGGAAATGAATTAGATGCATCAAGAGGTAGTGACACGGTTGATTATCATGCAATTACAGGTATTACAACAGGTGTAAAAGTTACTTTAAATGGTAGTACAGATAGCACAGTAACAATAAATAATGCAAATTCTCACACAATAAAAAACATAGAAAACATAATAGGAACTACTTTTGATGATTCAATAGTAGGTGATACGGGAAATAACACATTAATAGGTGAATCAGGAGCTGATACTATTAAAGGAATTGCTGGAAATAATATTATTTATGGTGATAAAATATCTGATGATGGAACGGATACTTTAACTAATGTATCAACAAATAATGATGTAATATATGCAGGAACAGGTCAAGATACAATATATGCTGGTGGTGGAGATGATACTATCTTTACAGAAGTTGGTAGTGATACTATTTATGGTGGTTCAGGAAATGACAAAATTTACGGTGGTTTAGGAAGTAAAATTTATGGTGGAAATTATATTAATGATGCACATACAGATAGTGGAATAGATACCGTAAGTTATGAAAATATAAGTACTAGTGTTACTGTAAGACTTGATGCAAATTTTGCCATTGTAGCAGCAACTGGTAATAGTGATATTATTTTTGGTATTGAAAATGTTATAGGGACAGCTTTTGCTGATTCAATAGTTGGTGATATTGCAGATAATACATTAATTGGTGGTGCAGGTAATGATACACTTAATGGTTTAGATGGGAATAATAGACTAGAAGGTGGAGATGATAATGATACCCTTATTTCAGGAGCAGGAAATAACTATGTAGATGGTGGAACAGGAAGTGATACTGTTGATTATAGTTCTTTAACTGGTACTAATTTTGGAGATGATGATTCAATAGCAGGTCAAGTAAATGGTATTTATTACAGTGGAATTAAAGTAGATTTAACAAATACTTCAGCACAAAGAATTCATGCAAACTATGGAACAGATACTATTCTTAATATTGAAAATGTAATAGGTTCTACAAAAAATGATTATATTATTGGAAATGATGAAAAAAATATTCTTGATGGAAAAGGTGGAAATGATTATTTTGTATTAGGACAAGGCGAAGATACAATATTAGGAGATATGGGTACTGATACTATTGCATTTACAAATACAAGTAGAACACTAGGAGTTAATGTTGACTTAAATAAAAATCAAACTTATGGAAGTACAGATAGTTATAGAGTAATTAGTGATGGTTTTGGTAATGCTAAATATCTTGATAGTATTGAAAATGTAATTGGTACAAGTTATGATGATACTATTTTTGGAAATAGTGATGCTAATACACTTATTGGTGGAGCAGGAATTGATACTTTAAAAGGTGGATTAGGAGCTGATGTTCTTGATGGTGGAACAGGTGAAGATTGGGCATATTTTAATGATATAGCAGTATCAGGTGTTAATATAGTTTTAGATACAGATGGAAATATCGCTAATGGAAGTTCAGGTACATCAAATATTACAGGATATACAACAACTCTTGTTGGAATTGAACATATTAAAGCCACAGCCTTAGCCGATACTATAAGAGGTGATGATAATGCAAATTCAATTTTAGCAGGTAGTGGAACTGATACAATTTATTCATCAAAAGGTAGTGATTATATAGACGGTGAAGAGGGTATTGATACAATTGATTATGCAATTGCAGATGTAACAAGTGGATTAATAATAGATCTTGGTGCAACGCAAGTAATAGGAACTGATACAACATGGGCTGTTCAAGATGATGGTTATGGAAATAAAGAGCTTGTATATAATATAGAAAATGTTGTAGGTACAAAAAACAATGATTTTATAAAAGGAAATACTCAAAATAATACAATTTGGGCAGGTTCTGGAGATGATACTCTTTATGGTGTAAGTGGAAATAATATTTTAATCGGTGGAATAGGAAGTGATACATTCAGAGGTGGAATAGGTGATAATATCATTTATGGAGAAACATATTCTTCATCTATTGGTTCAGCTGGCTCTGAAACAGACATATCATCAAAAGATTTAATAGATTTCACGGAAAGTGGAGTTTCTATTATATTAAATTTAAGTGATAGCACATCTATTAATTATCTTTCATTATCTTCTTTGACACTAGATGCTAGAACTTCTATTGGATATGGGAAAAATGTAATTTACAATGTTGAAAATGTACTTGGTGGAAGTGGTTCTGATACATTAATTGGAAGTAATGTTGCCAATGTAATTGATGGTGGAGCTAATAATGATATTATTTTTGGTTTTGGTGGAACAGGAAATACTCTAATTGGTGGGGCTGGAAATGATACTATCATGGGACTTCTTGGTGGAGATAAAATCTATGGTGGAACATTTGATGGAACAACAGCTACAAAATCTGGAAGTGATTGGGTAGATTATAGTTATATAACAGATACAAGAGCTATAAATGTTGATTTATCAGCTGTTTCAAATCAAGTATCTCAAATAGGAACACCTGTAAATGCTGATACTTTAACGCATATAGAAAATGTTGTAGGAACAAAAAATAATGACATTCTAAAAGGAGATGATGTATTTACAACAATCAATTCTCTTTTAGGATATAACGGTGATGATACTTTTATTGTTTCAAAAGGAAGTGACTATATCGATGGTGGATTAGGAATTAATACTATGGATTATAGTAGTGTTAATTTTGCTGATGGTGGAAATAGAGTTATTGTTGATTTAGGACTTAGTGAAGCAACTGATAATGGATACCAAAATCTAGGAGTTGCAGTAAAAGATACACTTCTTAATATTCAAAAGGTAATTGGTACAAGTGGAGATGATACTCTTTATGGAAGTTCATATGCCAATGTATTTGTAGGAGGTGCTGGAAATGACTATGTAGATGGTCGTGAAGGTGCTGATACTATTTACGGAACTTCTGGAAATAATAAATTATTTGGTGGAAAAGATAAAGATACTATTTATGGTGGAACAGGAAATGACACTTTAGATGGTGGTGCTGATGATGATATTCTTGATGGAAGTTTAGGTGGAAATAATACTTTTATAGGTGCTACAGGAAATGATACATTTACTGGAGGTTCAGGAGTTGATACACTTTATTATTTAAACGCAGAATCAGGTATTACAGTTACTCTTAAACCAACAGGTGAAGATGGAACTATTACGAGTTTAACAGATGGAACAGATAGTTTAAAAACACATTTTGAAAGAATTATTGCTACAAACTTTAAAGATACTATAGACCTAAGTAAAGCACAAGCAGCTAATACTATTTTAGCAAATGGTGGAAATGATACAGTAACTGCAAGTGCAAGTTATAATGACACTATTTACGGTGGAGATGGAGATGATGTCTTTTATGCAAATGGTGGAAATAATATTTATTATGGTGGAAATGCAATTTTAGATGCAAATGGAGATATAACTGGAAGCAACGCAAGTGGAACTGATACAATTAATTATAGTTTATCAACTGGAAGCGTAAATGTAAATTTAACTAATAACACAGCTAGTGTAAATGGATTTGGTGGAACAGATACTATTTATAATATTGCAAATGTGACAGGTTCAAATCAAAATGATATTTTAAAAGGTGATGTTGGAGTAAATAAAATTTTAGCTGAAAATGGAGATGATTGGATTATTGCAACTGCTGGAAATGATGAAATATCTGGTGGAAATCATACTCAAGTTGATAACACTCAAGGATCAACCACAGTAAAAGATGGTGGTGGAGATTGGCTTAGTTTCCAAGAAGTGGCAAATGGACTAAATGCAACTATGAGTAATAATTCTATTACTTTTGGTGGATACACTCCAAATATTAAAGAAATCGAGAATCTTTTTGGTTCTATTTATAATGATATTTTAAGAGGAGATAACACTAATAACACACTTCATGGATATGATGGGAATGATGTTATTTATGGAACAGCTGGAAATAACTTCTTAATTGGTGGAAAAGGAGATGATACTTTACTTGGTGGAAGTGGTATTGATAAATATGATGGTGGAGATGTTTCTATTGGAACATTCTATACTTCAAGTGGAGTTCATGGAAACAACACGATTAGCTTTTATGATACTACAAGTGCTGGAGTAAATGTTGATTTATCTTATGACAATGGGGATGGAACAACAGGAAGAGTTTTAAATGATGGTTATGGAAATGTAGAAACATATATCAGAAATATTCAAAATATCATAGGTTCATTAAATTATGATGATACTTTAAAAGGTAATAGTGAAAACAATATTATCAATGGAGAAGGTGGTCATGATATAATCTATGGAATAGCTGGTGAGAATACTGTTATTGCTGGAACAGGAAATGATACTATCTACACAGCAACAGTAAAAACTGGAGCTAATAGGGGTGATATTGTTCTTGGTGGACAAGGAACCGACACAATAGTTTCATCTTTTAATAAGGATTTAATTTTAGGTGGAGAGTTTGTACCAAATGGTGGAAGTACAATTTATGAGGATTTAGTTGGAGATTGGATTGATTATAGTTCTTTATTAAGTGCAAATACATATGGTATAAGTGTAAATTTAACTGCAACTACATCACTTACATTAGATTCT
This sequence comes from Aliarcobacter sp., assembly GCA_028703945.1. Lineage (GTDB taxonomy): Bacteria > Campylobacterota > Campylobacteria > Campylobacterales > Arcobacteraceae > Aliarcobacter. Next base: position 5,122 of record JAQVLW010000068.1, read on the forward strand.
GATAGAAGTGCTTACGATGGAAGTTATTCTTTAGTATATAAATTGGATGCGACAGGTGTTGTAACTTCACAATTTGACTATATTAAAGGAATAGAATATATTAAGGGTTCAAGTTATATTGATACTATTATGGGAGATTCTGGGGCAAATTCAATTCTAGCAGGTGCGGGAGATGATACAATTTTCTTAGATGCAGGTGGAAGTGATTATATAGATGGAGGAACTGGAAGTAACTGGTTAAGCTTAGAATCTAATTATAGAGGAAGTATTGATTTAAGAAGTGCATATAATACGGCAGGTTCAACAAATGGTAATGTTACAGTTTATAATATTCAAAATATTTTAGGAAGTCAAAGCGTAGCAAGAGATGAAACTGTATGGGGAAGAAGTGATACTTCTTGGAATGAAACATTTATTATGTTTAAGGGAAATGATACAGTTCTTGGAGGATTAGGAAATGACTTATATGATATGGGAGATGGAAATGACAGAGCTTATACAAACTATGGTAGTGACACATTAATAGGTGGAGCGGGAATTGATACTATTGACCATTGGGGAAATTATGGTTCAGGTCAAGGTTCTGTAATTATTTTAAATAATATTACTGCAGCAGATTTTAATACATTAGCAACTGGAATGTCAGCATTAACACTTACTAATAAAACAGTTCAAGCAGTTAAATTAACTATAGATTTAAGCGGTGTTGGAACTATTTCTGATGGTGAACATTGGTTCTATGTTACAACTGATGGTAGAGGTTATACTGATTATATGTATTCAACATCAAATCCATTAGCTGCTTTTGATGCTAATACTTCGAGTCCTGATTTTGAAAATTATAGACTTGGTGGATATGCAGATATTTTTAGTGGTAGTAATCTTTCTGAAACTGTTGAAGCAATGAGTGGAGATGACACTATTTGGGCAAATGCAGGAAATGACATTATTTATGGTGGCGATGGAAGAGATACTATCTTTGGTGTAAGTGGAAATAATCAACTTTTTGGTGGAAATGATAACGATTTAATCTTTGGTGGAACAGGTACTGATGCTATTTATGGTGAAGCGGGAGATGATACTATTTATGCAAAAGTAGGAAATAATGTAATAGATGCAGGTGCTAATGATGATATTATTTACGCAGGAAAAGGTGCAGATAATATCAATGGTAACACAGGAACTGATACATTAAGATTTGATGGTGGTACGCAAAGAGTAGTTGTAAATTTAGGTTCTACTTCTTTAAGTTATGATAGTACTTCCGTTGCTGCAAACAGTTTTGTAAATAGTTGGCTAAATGGTGCAAGTATTCAAACAGGAATAGTAACAAATATTGAAAATGTTGATGGTACAAGTTTTAATGATACTGTAAGAGGAAATGATTCTAAAAATATTATTAGTGGTGCAGATGGTGATGATTATGTATTTGCTAGTTTAGGTGTAGATGAAATATATGGTGGAAACAGTGTAAATGGAGACCTTGTTGATTTTAGTTTATTAACAGGATTAATCCAAGGAAGTGGAGAAAACTTCAATGGAATTAGTGTAAATCTAGGTGGTGGAGATGGTGCTGTAGGTGCTAGATTTAGTCAAATTGTAAGTACTCTTGAAACAAAAACAAGTCAAGTATTTAGTAGTATTGAAAATATTATAGGTTCTACTGAAAATGATAACATTGTAGGTAACTCTTCTAAAAATACTTTAAGAGGTGGAGCAGGTAATGATAAAATTTATGGAATTGCAGGAGCTAACAGTCTATATGGAGATTCTGGAAATGACACAATTTTTTCAGGTACGGGAAGTGATTATATAGATGGTGGAGCTGATAATAATACAGTAGATTATACAAATGCACATAACTCATCAAATGTTAGAGTAAATTTAAGTGGTTCTGCACAAACATTGAATGCTACTACAACAAATAATATGACAGGTGCAACAAGTGCTATGACAGATACACTTGTAGATATTCAAAATGTAAATACAGGAGCAGGAAACGATACTATATGGGGAAGTTCTACTAAAAATGTGATTGATTCAGGAGCAGGAAATGATACTATTTTTGTTAATGCTGGAAATGACACTATTAATGCAGGAAGCGGAGCGGATATTATTTATGGTGGAACGGATGTTGAAGTTATAAATGCACAAGATGGAAATGACTCTATAGTTGCAAGTGCTGGTGCAGATGAAATTGATGGAGGAAATAATATAGATTTAGTTGACTATAGTTCAAGTTCAACAGGAATTACTTTAACTTTACTTAATGATGGTGCAACTGTAAGTGTTTCTCATAATATTGGAGGAGTTTCAAGTGACAGTTTAACTAATATTGAGGGAATTAAAGGTTCAACTAATGCTTCAAATAATCTTGTTGGAAATAATCAAAACAATACTTTAATAGGTGGAGATTTAACAGACATTATTAAAGGTGTAAGTGGAAATAATAGTTTAAATGGTGGCGCTGGAGATGATACAATATATGCAGGAACAGGAAGTGATACTGTAGATGGTGGAACAGGAAATAATGATTGGTTATATTACACTGACTTAGGTTCAACAAATGTTACTGTGAATTTAAGAGATAATAGTGCAATTTATGGAAGTTCAACAGATTCTATTACATCAATTGAACATTTAACAATGAGCAATGGAACAAACTTAGTTCAAGGAAATCAATCTGCAAATAGTTTTGTTGGTGGATCGGGAGCTGATACATTAAGTTATAGTGGAGCAACAGCTGGTATTACATTAAATGTAACTTCAAATGGAGCTGGAACATCAAACGGTGATGGTGCTGATACATTCTTAAATTTTGAAAACTATATATTATCAGATAATGCAGATACGGCAAATTTAAGTGGAGTACACGGAAGTACAATAGATGGTGGAGCTTTAAGTGATACTGCAAGTTATAGT
>JAQVLW010000069.1 GCA_028703945.1 Aliarcobacter sp.
CAATGTAATATCTTTTATTAAATAAGTCTTGATTTTCTTTTCTTTCTTAATATAATCACTGCAAAAATCAATCCCTCCTCATATAAACATTCCCAAACACTCTAATAGAATTTTCCAAAAATGCATCTATCTTATTATCTTTTCTTTTTGTAAATCCACTATTCTCATCAAATACCAATATGTTTGGTATTTCAGAAGATAAATGTCTTTGCATATCTTCTTTTTCACCGTCTTCATTAATAAAATAGTATCTAATCTGTCCATGTAATATTGGTTGAGTAGCAATCTTTACCTTATTATGCATATATTTATCTGGATTTGTCTTTATATCTTCAAAATATTGTTTCTCAAGCTTTAATCTAGCATCTAGCTCTTGAAGCTTTTCTTGATAAGTTAGTTCACTTAAATCATTGTTCTTTACATACTCTTCAAACTCATGATTTAGCATTTTAATTGAAACAGCATGCTCTCTATCAAGTGCTAATTGTATCTTTGAAAAATCAGATATTTGTTTTCTTTTAAATACTGGTGTTAAAGTATATGTAAATGCAGTATTTGTTGGATTTAATATATTAACAAATGTATCAATACTGTATATGTTAGTTTTTCTAGTATCTTTCTTATGAGGTAAGAGTAAAGAATCAATTTCAAGCAGCTGAGAGTAAATATCTTTATTAACTATATATAAATCTGCTTTAATGAATTTAATAGCTACTAAACTATTTAAAATACTTTGTGTAGCATTCTTTGCATAAAGCAATAAATCTTTTTTATTAAGTTGTTCTTTTTCCATAAATTAATTTCCCCTATTTCTTTTATATATTTTATATTATAACATATTCACTATTATATAATCTAGCACTTAAACACTTTTAGTATTATCCAGCTTTTTCTAACTCATCAACATATCTTATCCTTTTATTTAAATCCACTTATAAAATAATACTTCAAACAACTTTTGCTACCATACTTCCTGGTATAAGATAAAAAAATATTTTGAATTCCCATCTATTTAAAGAAAAAGAAGAAGCTGCAACTATAATACAAATTGTTTAAGTGCTAGATTATATAATAATGAATATGTAAATATATAGTTTGAAGAAAAGGAGAGATTACTAATCTATGTAAATATTGTAAAATAAAAACTCTTTTTTTAATTGCTTTAGAAATTGTTTTCTCTTACCTTCGTATGACTTTTAATTAAAAAATCAATCCTAGGGCAAATATAGAGTGCTCTATTTTTATACAAATTGAAGATACTGTCTTGTATGTGATGAAAACAAAAAAAAGATTGTTTTTCAATTCATTTAAAACTTTTTTTGCATTAATATTTTGCTATTTTTTTAGAAACTACTTATCAAATTCTTTTCTATTTTATTTATACTCTCTTCATTTATTTCAAGTTCTTTCGCCCTATTTCTAAATGTAGAAAATATATCAATAGTTTGTTCAATAATCTCTTTTGCAATATTTTCTTTCAAAGAGTGTAGTTTCGCCATTTCTAATAAATCTTTTCTTGTAAAATCATTTGTTTTACCTCTTAGGGATAATTGATGATTTTTAGTATAACCTGTTCCATTTGCGTATGTTATATCATAGGCAGGACTTAGATTCCAGATTCCTTTTTCATCCATTAAAAATGCAAAGTTTTTTGCATGATCATTTTGGTTTTTATTAATTCAATTGGAGTTGATAGTTCTATCATTTTAAACCTTTAGATATGTTATTACATATTTTATGTATGTAATAACATCATAAAGTATGGGATTTTATATAATAGTTTAATGAAATTAATTAGATGCACTCATAATAAGTTCTTTAAACTTATTGTCAACTTCTTTAAAAGATTCACTTTCCATATATCTTAAAAACAATTCTTTTTTATTTTCTTCAACATTTCCAGCTGCATCTAAGAATTTAAAAAATGTTTTCTTCTTTTTATAAACAGCCGTTCTTATAGGTTCTTTATATGTTATGTATGTTTCCATTGAATCTATATTAATCCATTTCATATCTAATGTTGCAAAATAAAATGGGATAAAATCAAAAATATTTGCTTTTTCTTGAAAAGCTTCTTCCTGTTGAATATGTTCAGTAATATACATTAAACTTGTTACTGGATCTACTACTTTATATTTTGAAGTAACTATATAAGATGTTTCAGGTAATTTTTTTGGTTCTACAAAGATTTCTTCGCCCTCTTCATTATATTCCACATCATTATCATCTTGGCTTGGATTTACTTTTACAACAACCATTCTAACATCATCATATCTCAAATTTCTTTTTGATAAAATATCAGGATTTTCATTTAATACAGTTAATATTTTTTCTTCAGCTTCATATGCATTTTTTGCATATTCTTTCCACTGTGCCAACGTTTTAGAATATATTTCTTCTTTTTCTTTACAAGAATAAATTAAAGATTGAATATACTGAATAAAACTACTCAATGGTCCATCAAGATTATTCTTTTGGAAATATTTATGTTGTACTGCTATAAAATAAGCTAATGCATCATAACCAAATTTTGGATTTATCTCTTGTCCTAACATATTGGTTTTAAATTTAACCACTAAATGAATGTGTGTCCAGTTTTTATGATTTGGTACTAATTCATAAGACACATTAAGCTCTGTATTCTTATTTACATCTTCTATTGCTGGCACAAAAACACTTCTTCTGAATGTATCCCAACTTGCATAATGCGTACTTCCTAGTCTTTCTTTCATTTCATCTAAAGTAAAATGCGTTAACTTCTTTATATGAGGGATATTTATAATACTTCTAGCTAAAAAGTCTAAATCGAATGCAACACTTTTACTAAAAGAATCCCTATTCTTTCGTAATGATTTAGTATGACCTTTTTTATTCCAAAGCCCTATTCCTAGAATATTTAATACTGCAGCACTATTAATTTCTAATACAAGATTCTCAACATGATTCGCTTTTTTAGGTATATCTAAATTTGCAAACTTTTCTAAACTATCTATTGTTCTAGGATCTGAAACATGTTCTTTTATAGTGTCTTTTAATCTAAGCCTAAATGATGGAACTATTGAACCATAAACAATATCATAGTTGATTTTACTGTAATCTTCAGATAGTATAATTTCATTCCAAGAATAATTCATTTTTCCAGATGCCTCATGTAAAACATTAAGAGCTTCATCAAATCTATTTTGAATCCTAACTATTCCTGTTCTTTTGATAAAATCTTTTATATCTATCTCGATAGTTTTTGGAATCATTTTAGCAACTTCTTTTTTAACATAGTTATTAAGTGCTATTTCTCTAATTTCTCTAATCTCTTTATTTCTCGTCTTTGTTTTTTCGGGAGTTTCAACAATATCATACTTTATGAAGTCTTTTTCTAATTCTTGTTTAGCATTTATTATAAGTTCATCATAATTGATTTTATTTTTCTCACTTTTATTAGAGAAAATTTCAATCATTGTATCTTCAATTTTTTTATCACTTGTTTTGATTGTTTTCATATATCTTACTTTACCATCAGAAGTTTTTGATTTAGAAGCATTTACACTTCTTCTACCTCTAATCATTTCATTAGATAATGTTAATACTCCTGATAAATTATCTTTATCAGTATCAAAATTAAATAAATTCAAATCGGTTTCTTTTTTCATTTTCCCTCTTTTTTTAGTATGAGTATATTTATCCAAGTTGCAATTTAAACTCGGAGTATATTTATCCATCCTCTAACTTTTTAACTGAGTATATTTATCCAAGTCAAACTCAACTATGAGTATATTTGTCCAATTTATATTCTTTTATGAGCATAATTATCTAATTATTTTTAACTAAGACCATGTTTATCCATAGAACTTTTTACTCGGAGTATGTTTATCCAACTAGATATGACATCAATGAGTAAGTTTGTCCAAATTATTACGACTGAATACTTAAAAATAGCTAAATAATAGGCAACAAAGAACGTTAATTTTACTATTTAAATCCCCTTATTGTCACTATTATGAATAGTTTCGTCAATAATATGGAGTGTTTTGTCAAAAGTATGATTAGTAGAATTAAAAATAAATTTTTTATGTCAAAACTATGAAGATTTAACCTTGATTTACATGATATTGTCAAAAGTATGTTGAGAAAATATAATTTGCTTCAATTGTGTCAAATATATTATTATTAATGGCAAAAGTATGTTGAAATAGACTCAATTAATTATAATTATGTCAATAACATGTAGAACTTTGTCAAAAGTATGCATTAAAAAGCATAATGGCAAAATGTCTTGTCATATTAATGCAGAGATATATAAAATACACATTTCTTGTCAAAAGTATTAAGTCAATATGTCAAATTTATGAATGTTCTTTATTTTATCTCGAAAATTATTGTCAATATTATGAGGAATTAACTTGTTTGTCAATTATATGATGAGTTCATGGCATTTGTATGTGGGAAAGATGTCATTATTAATAGTTGATCTTGTCAAAAGTATTAAGTCAATATGTCAAATTTATAATTAGTAATATTCGAGAAGAACGCTCTCGTCGATTCTTAAAGGCATTTACAAATAAGATAAATAGATTAAAGGGATAATAAAGATATTAAAGATAATTAACCACTAATAAATATATACCTATTGGAAGTAATTATATATTTAAACAACTTAAAATTTATTATAAATAGTATCAATAAAAAATATATTCAAAAAAGTTAAAAATACAATCTATAAAATATAAAAAATTAATATGCTAATTTAACTATTGATACAAATAAATCTTTATTTAAATAGCAAAAAAACACCATTAAATAATAGTTTTATTTTTTAATAGAAAATACTTACATCTTAAAAAATATTTTAATTCTCATTAATTAAAAAAGTTTTATTTTAAAATTTTGTTATTCCGAATAACAAAAAATATTGACATATTTTAATGATTACGATATTATTGTCGTAATATTAGAAGAAACTGTTATTCAGAATAACAACAATGAAAAAAAGGAAAATTATGTTAAAAATTTTTAGCCCTACTCCAACAAATAGTGAGATTGCAAAATCTGTAGGAAAAACAGAAGGTGCGATAAGAGCCTTAAAAAAACAATTGCCAGATGAAAATATTGAATTAATTAATTTAACATATAAAAAAGATAACTATCCTTTTGTAAAAATTGAAGAATTTTTACAAATTGTAAATGAAGATAAAATTAAAGAAGATAATTATACCCAAGAACAAATACAAAAAGATAAAGAATTTATCAATGATGCAGTTGAAAATAAAAAAATTATAGGTTCATTCTACACAGATGGTAACAATTTAAAAAATCTATTTATTCCCCCTATTCTTCTTCAATTAAATGAAATAAAAGAACTATACATAGAAAATCAAATAAAAATGCCAATTACAATTTCAATTGGAAATCATAAAGGCGGTGCAAATAAAACTACAAATACAACAAATATTGCATCTACTCTTGCATATTTTGGTTATAAAGTATTAATTGTAGATTTTGATCCACAAGGTAATGCAAGTGCTAGCTTTGGTATATTTGAAGGTGATTATGAAAATACAATTATTGATTTAATCACTATGAGTTCAGATAATGACATAGAAGAAAAGGTAAAAAAATCAATAATTCATATTGATATATCAAATAAATTTGAAAATGGAATTTCAGGAAAATTAGATTTAATTGCAAATCATGCAACAATGAGTGAAAAAGTTGAAGATTTACCAATAATGACAAGAAATTTAGGAACAATTGAAAATACATTAGATAGAGTATTATCACATATAAAAAGTGATTATGATTTTATATTAATAGATTTACCTCCAAGAACAGATGTAATATTAAGAACAGCAATGATGGCAAGTGATTATTTTATAATTTCTCTTAATCCCCAACCATTCGCTAAAATGGGTATGCCAAACATTTTAAATCCAATTAAAAAATATGAACATATCTATAAACAAGAAAAAGGAAAAAATTTTAAGATTTTAGGTGGTATAGTTGGGTTCTATGAAAAAGGAATAACAGTTCAAGATGTTATTTATGAACAAATGAAAAATGATATCCTGGAATGCACTAAAGATACTAGTTCTTTATTTAATACAACTATTCCAAAAAGTACAATAATTCAAGAATCACAACAAGGCGATGGAGCAATATTATTTTCACAACCTAGTTCTAAAATTGTAAGAAATTATTTTGATTTAACTTTAGAAATATTAGAAAGAGTATTAATTAATGAAATGAGCGAGGATAACTAAGATGGAATTACAAGCTTTTTTAAATCTTGATGAGCAAGCTCAAAAGAATTATATTTTAAAATTAGATAATAATGAATTTACTGAATTTATCCAAAATGTTAAAAAAAAGAATTTAAGATTATCAATGACATTATCATCATTTAGACAATCAAATAAAAATATTAATAAAAAAGATGAAGAAAATAAACTACAATCAAGTTCAAAAGTAGAGCTTTATAAAATTAAAGACAATCCAGAACAACCAAGAAAAATATTTACTGAAGTACAAGTAAATGAAAAAATGGAAAGTATTAAAAGTAGGGGACTAATCACTCCAATTACTGTATTAAAAAAAGAAGATGCATTTATTCTTATAGCAGGGCAACTTAGATTAGAAGCATTTAAAAAATTAAATCAAGAAGAAAAAAACAATAATATAGATTCAGATAAAATGGTTTATTCAAAAATTGATATATTTATAAAAGATGATGAAAATTACAGTAATGACGATATGGCAATTGATTCTCTAATAGAGAACCTAAACAGGACAGACATGCACGTTGTAGATACAGCAATGGCTATAAAAAAGATATTAGAAAAAGAAAAAGTTTCTTATACTGAATTGAGCAGCATGTTGGGAAAATCTAAATTCTTTATATCATCATATATGGCTATAGCAAATACAGAAAAAGAATTTATAGATTATATATTAAAAAAAGATATAAAACAGCCAACAATTATATATTTAATTTTACAATTAGATAAATCTCTTGAAGAAAAGAAAAAATTAGTTGATATGTATTTAAATGGTGAAATTGTAAAAACTCAACTACAAGAAATGAAAAATGAACAAAATAGAAATCAAGCTTCAGAAGAGGGTAGAGGGGTACAAATCAAAAACAAACCAAATACTCAAAATAGTTTTTATAAAGATATTTTTTCATTTAAAAAAAGATTTGATATAAATAAATTTGAGAAATTAGATACAGAAGATAAATTTGTAGTAGAAGAGAAATTAAAACAAATAAAAGAACTTCAAGAGCAAATTACGAACTTGCTTGTTTGAAAATAGGATAGAAAAATGAATAATATTCAAGTCAACTAGAATGGAAGGATAATTTAAAAAATTTTGTTTGTTATTCCGAATAACAAACATTTTTTTATTTAATAGTGTAACAATTTTAAAGAGCTTATATGAGTAATATCGAAATATATAGTGATGGAGAAATCGAATTGAAAGTATCAAGCAATTTTAAAACATATAAAGAATATTTATAAAGATAATGAATTAGAACAATTCGAAACAGTTTCCATTTTAAAAATAGTTCAAAATGAAGGAAATAGGGAAGTTTAGTACCACTTTTCTCACTTAATCCACCCCAGTTCTTTACTTCTTTTTAGTAGCATTTGATATGTTACTAGTTGCTGTAATTAAAAAATTTTGTAAGATCTCTTCATCAATCTCTTTCATTGATCAAACTATTAGATGTTTCAGATAAAACTTTAAGAGATTGGAAAAATAATAGAAATAGATTTAATACTCTATTGAAAATGGATTTAAAAACTGGCGACCCCAAAATAAAGATTTGTCTACTTTTGTAAGTTGTGCTTCATCACAAATATTATCCCAATTATCTCGAATAATATTTTGAAATATATCAAATATTTCAATAGCTTCTTTTTCTGAGAGTAAAA
>JAQVLW010000070.1:0-5754 GCA_028703945.1 Aliarcobacter sp.
CAAAAAACTCATTATCTTTGTGGGGAGATAAACCTTTTTGAAAAAAAAGTTCGCTTCTTGCTCTTTCACAAAATTTTAAATAATTAGCATAATAAACAACACCTCCACAATCGGTGTCTTCATAGTAAATTCTAAATTTAATTCCTGTCACAATTAATTTCTCTAATTTTATTTAATAAATCAAATACTATTTCAATATTCTCTTCAACTTCTTTTGTTGTAGCAAATATTTTATCATTTTCACTTTTATCACAATACAAATCAACAGTAGTTTGTACTAATTCATGTACTTTTTTATGAGCATTTTTTAAATCAACCCATTCTTTACTTTTTGCAAAATGCTTATCTTCATTTAAATCTAACCATTTCCCTAAGTTACATTCATGTGCATTTTTTACTGTAAATTTAAATCCTTCTTTACATAAAGCAAAGTTGGTATTTTTAAAATTTATATGATCAGATTTTAATCTATTTATATCAATAATCAAATTAGTGTCACAAACTCTTTTGTGAGCATTTCTATCAAAACTTGTTTGATTTATTGTACTTTGTAAATTGCTTACTAAAGTTGATGTTTTAGCAGCCATATCGTTAATTGTTGAAGCAAGTGCTGCATTTTCTTGCGTTGCTTGGTCTAAAGAATTAACTGTATCATTTATTTGAGACATTGCTAATTGTTGTTCTTTTGAAGCACTTGCAACATCTGCTATTAATTTTGTAGTTACAACAATATTTTCATTTAAATCATTATAACCCTCAATCATTTTTGAAGTAATATCTTTACCTTCTTTTGCTTTTGTAGTTGCATTTAAAACTATTATTTTTATTTCATTTGCAGCTTCTGCACTTCTTGAAGCTAGATTTCTTACTTCTGCTGCAACAACTGCAAATCCTTTTCCTGCTTCTCCAGCAGTTGCTGCTTCAACAGCTGCATTTAGTGAAAGAATATTTGTTTGAAATGCTATTTGATCAATTATTGAAATAGCGTCATTTATTGCATTTACTTGAGTATTTATTTCATCCATTGAAGTTGCTGTTTTATATGCTAATTCTTTTCCAATATCACTTGATTTTGTAACATTTTGAGCATATAAAGCCATTTTAGAAGTATTTTCACCACTTCTTGTAAGTGTTGCTGAAATTTCTTCAATTGCTGCTGCTGTTTCTTCAAGTGAAGCTGCTTGAATATTTGATGAATTACTTAATTTTTTTGATGCATTTTCTAATTCATTTGCACTTGAAGATAGTTCTGTATTTGATTTTTCGATTAAACACATAACTTCATTAATTGAAGATTGAGTAACTTTTGTTCCACTTAATAGTGAAGCTATAATCCCTGTTAAATTTATAATATGAGGTATTTCATAGTCATATTTTGCAGTTGATAGAGCAACTAATGCTTCACTTAAAATTGTAAGATTTTTTTGCATTCGTCCAATCATATTATTGATTTCACTAACTAAAGAATCAACACCAGAAGAATGTGCTTTTCCTTTAATTCTATCATTTAATAAACCAGCATTTACTTTTTCTATTATTTTTCTTGACTCATCAATTACAATATGATCTTGAATCAAACCTTTTTCAATAGAATCTAAATAATTGTTAAAACTATGAACAACATCTCCTATTTCATCATTTGATTTTATAGTTATTCTTGTACTTTCAGATGAATTATCTGATCTAATTGCATCAATTGAATTTTTAAGATTTAATATTGGAGCTAAAATATTATTTTTCATATTTATTAAAGAAATAGCCATAGTAAGTAACAATGCAATAACTAAAATAATCAAAGCAACCCAGATAATAGAGGAAGCATGGTCAATAGCATTTTGAACTATTTGTTTTGGTTTTGCAGTTAAAGCAATTCCTAATTTTTTACCACTAAAATCAACTATATCAATATATGTATAAAAATATTTATCTGACATTAGATATTTATTTTCAAATAGTTTACTAAAATCTATTTTTTTACTATCTTCTAAAAATTCTTTATTAATAAATTTTTGAGAAATCAAATAATCATTTAATTTATCTTCTGCCTTTACTTCAGAAATTGCTAGTTTAGTATCCATCAAAAGTAAAAAAGCATCTCCATGTTCATCAAATGATGTAGCAACAGAATTTATACCTTGCATAAATTCCATAGAACCTAAATGTTTTTGGTTTTGATCAAATATTGGAACAACTGAACGAATACTAAGCCCTGCTTCTCCCACTTCAAAAGTATTAATTGCTTTTCTTTCACTATTTACTTTTACAACACTTGCTCTAAAAGAACTCAAATCATCTCCAAACTTATCTGTTTTCCAAGATCTTAAAAAAGAGTGATTATCTTTTGTGTGAAGATGAATTTGAATATTTTGAAAAGGTGTTGACTTTTTCATATTATCTGAAAGCATAGCCAATGCTTTTATAGCCAATTCCCTATCATTTGAAGCTAATCCTTCTTTTATTGAAGAATCATTTGAAATAGAAATTGCATTTGAAATTCCAACTTCAAATTTTGCATCAATTTTAATTTTTGACAATTCATTTAATTCGATTTTTACATCATTATAAACTTCATTTCTCAAATCATTTTTATATTTATTTAGTATAAAATAACCTATAACTAAAACTAATATTGTCACTATTACATTTATTAATGTGAATTTTTTTCCTATTGTCAGAGCTTTCATCTTCATCCTTATATAAAATAACTAATATATTATTATTATTTTTCAAAAAAGTAGATTAAAAGCCTATAAAATAGGAAAAAATAACTTTATCCCATAGGATATAATATTTCTTTTTGAATAAGTTCAATCTTCGAAAGAAGTTCATTATCAATGGCAAAGTTGAATGCTTTTAACGATTCATCTAACTGTTCAGATGTTCTTGCTCCAATAATTGTTGATGCTACAAAATCAAAATGTTTTGAATAAGCAACAGCTAAAGTCACAGGTGAGATTCCATATTCTCTTGCAAGTTCTAAATATTTTATAGTTGCGGCAATTGTTTTATCATTTACAAATCTTGTAGCTTGAGCTTGAACTCGTGGGTTTTCATGTTTCATATATGCAGAAAATCTTGCATCTTCAGGATAAAAAGCATTATTATATTTTCCACTTAAAACTCCTCCACCAATTGGAGAGTATGGAAGTAAAGAGATATTCTCTTTTTTACAAACTGTTGATAATTCATCCAAGAATCTAGGATTTAATAAAGAAAAATTATTTTGAATAGATTCAAATCTAGCTAGATTTTTATTTTTTGAAGTTTCATTTGCTTTTGTTAAACCATAAGCTGTGTCATTTGAACTTCCTATGTATCTTACTTTTCCTTCACGAACTAACTCATCAAAAGCTTTTAAACTCTCTTCAATAGGCACAATAGTATCTGGCCAATGCATTTGATAAAGATCAATATAATCTGTATCAAGTCTTTTTAAACTCCCCTCAATTGCTCTTTTTATATGAAAAGAATCTATTGCAGTTAATCCATGACGTGTAGGTGGAACAAACCAACCAGATGCTGCACCACTTACTTTTGTAGCTAAGATTATTGAGTCTCTTGGTTTTGTTTTTAGCCACTCACCAACGATTAATTCTGTTGTTCCTTCGTATGATTTTTTTGGTGGAACTGGATAAATCTCAGCTGTATCATAAAAGTTTATTCCACTATCATATGCTTTATCTAAAATTTTAAAAGCCTCTTGTCTTGAAGCACTTGAACCAAAAGTCATAGTTCCCATACAAATTGAACTAACTCGAAGTCCACTTCTTCCTATATATCTAAAATCCATAATATTTCCTTCATATTTTTATAAAGGTAAATTATAACTACTTAAAAAAAATATTTGGATTAAATTTATTCCATTATACAAATTTCTTTTTTTCTCATATGTTTTATAGTTGCAACTGCCACTAATATAACAATTAAAGTTGTGATGAAAGTTAAAAAATAAGCTAAAAATCCATAAAACTGTTTTGAAGTTAATTCATACATTAAAATAGTAGCCAAAGTAATCGCAGCCATTGGAAAAGTAAATGCCCACCAAGAGATAAAAAACTTAATATTTATAAAATTTTTGTACATAACAAAAACTAAAATTGTAAAAAATAGCCCAAGATTAAATAAAATATGAGCAAAAAAATCTAAATTTCCAGTTAATTTTATATATGAAATAAATCCAATTGCAGGAGGAGCAATAAGAATAAAAAGTGTTGGCATAAATTTTGGTGCAAATTGATTATGAAAAATAATTCTATTTAAAATAATTGCAAACAAAATTATCCAAAAGAATATTCCAATTGAAAAATAAAAGTACAAAATAGAATCATCTATAAAACCTTTTCCTGCAATTGGAACAATTAAATTTCCAACGATTGGAATAAACCAAGCAGGATTTGAATGTTGCATTTCAAGGTTATTATTTATCCAAAATTTAATAGTATAAAAAGTAAAAAAGATATGTAAACATGCTCCAACTATACAAAATATTTGAGCCAAAGAATCAATATTATGTCTATAAATCATAGATAAAATCAGTATAGAAATAGAAGATGCTGCAAAAAAGTTTATTCGTATTGGATGAGAAAATTCTTTTTTTACCTCATTTTTATGTTTTATTAATTTTAAAATATAAAAAAATAAAATTACAAAAAAAAGTGTCGTTGTTAAAATTGTCATAAAAGTTGCAATAAAAGAAGGGAAAGATAGTACTTCATCGATTCTTTTATACACTAAAGACAAACCTGCCAATCCCATTATAATGGCAAACATCATAATTGGGAAAAATTGTAATCTATCTGATGGAATAGATTTTATTGTTTCTTGTTCTTGCATTATTAAATCCTATTAAGAATAATTAATTATAATTAGAAAAAATTTCAAAGGTTTATTTTGGCAAAAAGTAAAAAAAGTATAGATTTAAGTAAAGATAACTTATCTTTTGAAGAGAGAAATCAAACTATAAAACTATTAACTTTTAAAATAGATAATATGACACTAGATATTTCAATTTTTGAAAAAGGAAAATTTATCAAAAATAGTACTATGGTATTTGCACATTTACCTAAAAAGCTGAAAACCAAACTAAATCCAACAAGTAAATAATAGATTTTTTCTAAATATTTTTATAATTATAACTTATAAAATTTAAAGTTTGTTTTATTATATATAAGCTTTAATTATAATACTACAATAAAATATAATTTTCATTGATTTTATGAATAATACTTTCTTTATTGAAAATTCAATACAATACCAAAACTAAAAAACAAGGCAGATGATGGGAAGAGCAAATAACTCAAGTGTAGATACAACAAAAGGTGATAGATTAGCAAAAAAAATGAATGAAAAAAGAAATATTCTAAAAGCTGGTTTTGCACCCGATGGAGCTGATAAAAAGGAACAAGTAATAAATGCTAGAAAAGCTGCAAATGTAGATGCACAAAAAGAAAAAAGAAAGAAAAATGCAAAATTAGCAAAAGCTGCAAAGAATAAAAATAAAAAGAAATAACACAATAGCAACCGAAAACTATAATTGAAGACTAAGAGGAATAGCTCTTAGTTACTTCAATTTCCCAAACTCTACTATAATAATAAATACTTTTTTATCTTATTAAAATTATTTCTCAACATCGTGTGTAAATATGTTCCAAAAACATTATCATTTTTAAAAGCAGCATAAGTTCCATCACTGCTATCTTTTTTATAAAGCTTATATTCCCCTACTTTTTCTTCATCTATTAATCTTGTATAATG
>JAQVLW010000070.1:5854-7925 GCA_028703945.1 Aliarcobacter sp.
CCTTTTATTATGGCGCTTAAAGTTATATATGAACCACTTGCATCTAAAATAATAATTGTTGGTATTCCTAAAAGCTTTGTAACATCATAAGCTGATGAATTTTTATCCATACCATCATAAAATCCCATTACACCTTCAAGTATAGAGATATTTTTATCACTATATTTATTAAAAAGCCAATTAACTTGAGCTTCATTCATGATACAAGTATCAAGATTTACACTAGGAGTTTGACAAATTTTTTCATGAAAAAGAGGATCTATAAAATCAGGTCCTATTTTAAATGGTCGAACAGAATTTTTATAATAATACAAAAGTGCAGTTGTTAAAGTTGTTTTTCCTTGATTTGATGCTGTTGCACTTATACATATAGCTTTGATTTTAAATCCTTATAAAATTAATTTTGTACTTTTTTATTTCTTCTAATCAATAAATAAACAAAAAATGGTGCTCCAATAAACGCTGTTACAACTCCGATTGGTAAAGTTGAATCTATATTTAAATTTCTTGAGATTAAATCTGAAAACACTAAAAATATTCCTCCGAAAAAGAAGACTGGAAAAAACAATTTATCAGCACTTTGTTTATAAATAAGTTTAATTACATGAGGAATTACAAGCCCAATAAAGCCAATTGGTCCTACAAAACTAATACTAATTCCAACACTTAAAGATACCACAATCAAAAGAAGTAAACTTATCTTATTTACATTTAAACCTTTTAGAAAAGCTGTGTCATTGCAAATAAGTAGAAGTTTGATTTTTTCTTTATTTATACGTACAATAAAATAAAAAATTGCACTCACAACCATGATAATTAAACCATTCGTAAACCCAACTGTATCAAGACTTCCTAGAGTAAATCTAATTATTGAGTAGTTTTCTTGAAGATTACTCATATAAAAAACCAACATCAAAGCTGAACCATAAAAATATGATAAAGAAATTCCTATAAGCAAAATTGAGTTTGTAGAGACTGCAACTGAATTTTTATTTATTCTTTTTGAAATAAAATATAAAATCAATATTGTTACAATTGAGCCAAAGATAGAAGAAATAGTGATATTTAACATAGGAAAAAATACTATTGCAACTGCTGTAAAAAGCGTAGTTCCACTGGCAATTCCTAAAGTATAAGGAGTAATTAATTCATTTTTAAAAATGATTTGAAAAATCAAACCGCCCAATGACAAAATTCCTCCAACAAAAAAAGCTAACAAAACTCTTGAGACTCTTAAATCCCAAAAAACCATATTTGCACTATTTGTTGGGTCTAAAACATCCTTTAGATTTAATGTAATTTCCCCAAAAAATGGTGAAATTGCAAGAATTATAAAAGCTATAACATATAAAGCTATTTTCATAAATTCACCACCAAATGATTTTCTAATTTTAAAATAGTGTTATTGTAAAACTTTTGTAAATTTTCATTTGTAAAAAACTTCTCATGTTCATCAAAGAACTCAATTTTTCCATCTTTTATAAATAAAACTTTATATTTTAGCGCATATGCTAAGTCAAGATTGTGAGTGATAATTATTTTTTGTTTTAATAAATCACCATTAAAAATCTGGTAAACCTCTTTTAATCTATTTATATCAAGATTTGCAGTTAGTTCATCAAAAATTGTTATTTGTGCATCATGCATAATACTTGAAGCTAAAAGTAAAAGTTGTTTTTCCCCCGAACTAAAAGCTTTACAATACCTATTTTTTAATTTCTCTAGTTTTAATAAAGAGATTATTTTTTCTATTTTCTCATTATCTACATTTTCAACAGTTGAGAGTTCCAAAAACTCTTTTAAAGTAATATATTCATCAAAAATAGAGAGTTTTGGAGGAATATAATTTATAAGTTTTGCTCTTTTTAAATCAGCAATTTTAGATATATTTTCTCCAAAAAGTTTTACTTTATCATTTGCTATTAGATTTGTTAGAACCTTTGCTAAAGTAGATTTTCCAGCACCATTTTCACCTAAAATTATCAAGTTTTCATTCTGCTTTAAAGAAAATGAAATATCATGTAAAATAGAACTGCTGTAATTATTTATTTCTAACATTCTCTAAAATCTT
>JAQVLW010000071.1:0-3099 GCA_028703945.1 Aliarcobacter sp.
CTTGGGCGCATTTGGATTATCCAAAAATAAACTATCAAGATATTGCATATTATTCTGCACCAAAAAAAGCCTTGGACTCTTTAGATGAAGTTGATCCTGAGATTTTAAAGACTTATGAAAAACTAGGAATTCCTCTTGAAGAGCAAAAACAACTAGCAGGTGTAAAAAATGTTGCTGTTGATGCTGTATTTGATTCAGTTTCAGTAAAAACAACATATCAAGATGAACTTGAAAAACTAGGAATTATATTTTGTTCAATTAGTGAAGCAGCACATAAACATCCACAAATTATACAAGAATATTTAGCTAGTGTGGTTCCTGTTGTTGATAACTATTTTGCCTGTTTAAATAGTGCTGTTTTTACAGATGGAAGTTTCGTATATATTCCACCAAATGTAAGATGTCCTATGGAATTATCAACATACTTTAGAATAAATGCTTTAAATACAGGACAATTTGAAAGAACTTTAATCATTTGTGATGAAAACTCTTATGTATCTTATAATGAAGGCTGTTCAGCTCCAACAAGAGATGAAAGACAACTTCATGCAGCAGTTGTTGAGTTAGTTGCTTTAAAAAATGCTCAAATAAAATATTCAACTATTCAAAACTGGTTTCCAGGTGATGATAATGGAAAAGGCGGAATTCTAAATTTTGTAACAAAAAGAGGAATCTGTAAAGGTGATAACTCTAAAATCTCTTGGACACAAGTTGAAACTGGAAGTGCCATTACATGGAAATATCCATCATGTATTTTACAAGGTGATAATAGTGTGGGAGAGTTTTATTCAGTTGCAATTGCATCAAAATCACAACAAGCAGATACAGGGACTAAAATGGTTCATTTAGGGAAGAATACTAAATCAACTATTATTTCAAAAGGTATTTCTGCGATGCATGGAAGAAATGCATATAGAGGATTAGTTCGTGTTGGTAAAAGTGCATCAAATGCTAGAAATATTTCTCAATGTGATTCATTATTAATTGGAAATAAATGCCATGCACATACTTATCCATATCATGAAATTAGAAATTCAAGTGCAAATATAGAACATGAAGCAACTACTTCAAAAATTTCTGATGAACAACTTTTTTATATAAGTCAAAGAGGAATAAGTGAAGAAAACGCAATTGCAATGATTGTAAATGGTTTTTGTAAAGAGGTTCTAAAAGAGCTACCAATGGAGTTTGCAGCTGAAGCAAAAGAATTATTAAATATATCATTAGAAGGAAGTGTGGGTTAAATCATGGAAAAAAATACAATATTAAAAATAGAAAATTTACATGTTAATATAAACGATAGAGAAATTTTAAAAGGTCTTAATTTAGAAATAAAACCAGGTGAGATTCATGCTCTTATGGGTACAAATGGAGCAGGAAAATCAACATTAGTAAAAACTTTAAGTGCGCATTATGACTGTGTTGTAACGCAAGGAAAAATTACTTATAAAAATAAAGATTTACTTGAACTTGATGTATCACAAAGAGCAAATGAAGGAATTTTTATGAGTTTTCAATCTCCTATTGAAGTTGCAGGTGTTAATAATAGCTATTTTCTAAAAACTGCTATGAATGCAAAAAGAACGTATACTGGTTTACCTGAAATTGATGCGATGGAGTTTTTAAAACTTGTAAAAGAAGAAACTGGAAAATTCAATATTGATAGAAAACTTTTACAAAGAGATTTAAATGATGGTTTTAGTGGTGGTGAGAAAAAAAGAAATGAGCTTATTCAACTTTTAATGCTTCAACCTGATTTAATCATGCTTGATGAAATTGATTCAGGGCTTGATGTTGATGCTATTAAAACCGTTGCTAATGTTATAAATTCTATGCTTGATGGGAAAAAATCAATTTTGATGATAACTCACTATGATAGACTTTTAGAGTTAATCAAACCTGATTTTGTACATATTTTAAATGATGGAAAAATTGCAAAAACAGGAGATTATAGCTTAGCTTTAGAACTTGATGAAAAAGGTTATGAAGCAATAGGAATTAAAGATGCAAATAAATAATATTGATGGTTTAATCCTTCCAAAAAAAGGCGATGAAGAGTTTTTAAAAATAAATTTTGATTCACTTTTTTCTTATGATTTTGCAAAAACTGAAGTTTATGAATTTGATATTGTTGGATTAGAAACTGTCGTTGATGAAGAAAAATATCAATCAGTTTTATTTGATATTACTAGAAGTTTAGATAATCAACAAAAACTAATAACCATAAATAAAAATATTGCAGAACCTATTTTTTTAATTCATAAATTAAAAGAAAATGAAACAGTTTATACAAACTCATTAAAAATCAAAGTTGCAAAAGATATAAAAGCAACTATTGTTGAAGTTTTTGTAAACTCTTGTACAAATAGTTTTTATGGAGTTAATCGAAAAATAGAATTAGAAGAAAATGCTTCTTTAGAATATGCAAAAATTCAAGATATAAATGCTTCAAATTCTATAATTTTCACAACTGCAATTGAACAACAAAATAGTTCAAATTTGGAAATTACAAACTTTGAATATGGAAACGGTTTTGTAGTAAATAGTTTTGAAAATATTATAAATGCCCAAAATACAAACTATGAATTAAATGCTTTAGTAAAACTTTTTGGTGATTCTACAACTTCAAATCTTGTAAAAACTATTCACAATGAAAAAAGTTCAATTAGTAATATAAATTATAAACATAGTTTAAAAGATAGTTCAAAAGCTGTATTTAAAGCAAAATCAATAGTAAATGAAACAGCACTTTATTCAAAGGCTTTTCAACACTGTAACACAATTTTATTAAGTGATGATGCAACGATTATTGCTCAACCTCACCTTGAAATCTATATAGATGAGCTTGAAGCTAGTCACGGAACGACAACTGGAACATTAAATAAAGAACAACTTTTATATCTTCAATCAAGAGGAATTAGTAAAGAAGAATCTTATGAGATGTTATTAAGTGCATTTGAAAATAAAATAGTTGATAACATAAAAGATGAATTAATAAAAGAATTTATTAAAAATTATAAAAGGGATAAATATGTTTAGAAATGATTTTCCATATTTTCAAAATTCAAAAACTGTTTATTTAGACAATGGAGCAACAAC
>JAQVLW010000071.1:3199-7907 GCA_028703945.1 Aliarcobacter sp.
CCAACAGGTGTTGGAGCTATTTATATAAAAGAGAAATATTTAAAAGATGTAAAACCTTACCAAACGGGAGGAGCTACTATTCATGAAGTTGATTATAGCGGCTCAATCTTACTCGATTCTCCTTATAAATTTGAAGCAGGAACTCAAAATATTGCAGGTGTTATAGGATTTGGAAAAGCATTAGAATATATAAATCATATTCATTATGAAAATATTCTAAGTATGGAACATAATGTTTATAAATATTTAGATGATGAACTAAAAAAACTTCCAAATATCATTTTTTACAATGATATAAAAGATAGTATAGGAAGTAGAAGTTTTAATTTCGAGGGAATAATCCACGATGATATAGGAATTTTACTTGATAAAATGAATATAGCCGTAAGAGTTGGGCATCATTGCGCACAACCTATTATGAAAAAACTAGGAATTAGAGGAACAATTAGAGTAAGTACCGCTTTTTATAATGACTATGTAGATGTTGATAAATTGATTGAAGCTTTGAAAAAAGCATTAAGTATGTTAAAGGATTAAGATTGAGTACGATAGAACAAAGAGTAGAAGAGATAAAAGAAGATTTAGATTTTTTTGAAGATGAATTACAAAAATATGAATATATTATAGATTTAGGGAAAAAATTAGAAGAGTTTGATGAAAAAAATAAAATTCCTGAAAATATAGTTCACGGTTGTACTTCTCAAGTTTGGCTAACACATAAACAAAAAGATGGAAAACTATATTTTTATGGAACAAGCGATGCAATAATCGTAAAAGGTTTAGTTTACATGATACTAAAAATCTTTTCAGATTCAACAATACAAGAGTTAAAAGATATTGATATGGATATTGTTCATGAACTAAAATTAAGCGAAGTTATAACTCCAAATAGACAAAGTGGAGTAATAGGAATGATGAAAAAAATAAAAGAGTATGCACTAAACGCGTAAAGGATAAAAAATGGAAACAACTTTTGATTTAAAAGAGATTGAGAATAAAGTAATAGAACACTTGAAAAAAGTATATGACCCAGAAATTCCATCAAATATTTATGATTTGGGATTAATTTATAATATTGAATTTGACATAAACAATAACTATTTATATTGCACAGTTACAATGACACTCACAAGCCCAACTTGCCCCGTTGCTGATAGTTTACTTGAACAAGTAAAATATGTAACTTTAGCAGTTGATGAAATAGATGAAGTATTTGTAAAACTGGTATTTTCTCCACCATGGGATCCATCAATGATGAGTGAAGATGCAAAAGAAATCATGGGAGCAAGTGGAGCAGCTATGCCTTTTTAGGGGAATAGCTGTTGAAAATATGCCAAAAATTTAGTATTTTTTTTACATATAAAAATAATATGTAAAATTTTTGGCATTTATTTTAAAAGATAAATAAAATATTTAGCAATAATGAACAATTATTTTAGCAATGTAGAAGAAGATTAAATTTAAAAAAAACTCTACAATTCTCGAATAAAATTAAAATCTACAAAAGGCAAAATTAGATGGCAAAAATTAAAAAAGTACTTATAGCAAATAGGGGTGAAATTGCTCTTAGAATCATTAGAGCATGTAAAGAACTAGAAATCGGAAGTGTTGCTATATTCTCAGAAGTTGATGTTGAGGGTATTTGGGTAAGAAAAGCTGACGAATGTTATCCAATCATGGGTGATTTAATTCAAGCTTACCTTGATTATGACAGAATTATTTCTATTGCTAAAAAATCTGATTGTGATGCTATTCATCCAGGTTATGGATTTTTAAGTGAAAATGCAGATTTTGCAAAAGCTTGTGAAGATAATGGAATAATTTTTATTGGTCCAAAACCTGAGCATATTGAACTTTTTGGTGATAAAATGGCTTCAAAAGTAGCTATGAAAAAAGTTGGTGTTCCAGTTCTTGAGGGAACGGATGAGCCTGTTAAAGATATTCATGAAGGTGAAAAAATCGCAAGAGAGATTGGATTTCCAGTAATTATCAAAGCTGCATTTGGTGGTGGTGGACGAGGTATGAGAATTGTAAAAGCTGAAAAAGATTTTAGAGAAATGTTTGAAAGTGCAACAAATGAATCTATGAAATATTTTAACAGAGATGAAGTTTTCATTGAAAAATATGTTGAAAATCCAAGACATATTGAAATTCAAATTATTGCTGATAAATATGGAAATGTTCTTCATTTAGGAGAAAGAGATTGTTCTATCCAAAGAAGACATCAAAAAGTTATCGAAATTGCTCCAAGTCCTAGATTAAATAACGAAACTAGAAAAGAACTTTATAGAATTGCAACAAAAGCTATGTTCAAATTAGGATATGAAAGTGTTGGAACAGTTGAGTTTTTAGTTGATGAAAATGACAATATTTATTTTATTGAAATGAATACAAGAGTTCAAGTTGAACATCCAGTAACTGAAACAATTACAGGTGTTGATATTATTCAAAGAATGATTGAAATCGCAGAAGGTGATAAATTACAGTTTTTACAAGAAGAAGTTCAATTTAGAGGTTATGCAATTGAATTCAGAATCAATGCAGAAAATCCACAAAAAAACTTTATGCCAGGAACTGGAACAGTTAGTAAATATTTAACTCCAGGAGGTCCAGGAGTAAGAATTGATACAAGTATTTATACTGGATATAAAGTTCCAGCAAACTACGATTCAATGATTGGAAAATTAATTGTTTGGGCATTAGACTGGGAAGGTGCTGTTAAAAAAGCAAAAAGAGCTTTAGATGAGTTTTATATTGAAGGTTTCCCTACAAACATTCCATTACATAGAGAAATTGTAAGAGATGAAGATTTTATTAATGGAACATTTAACACAAGTTATTTAGATAAAAAAATGGAAATTTTTACTCTTCATAGTGAAGATAATATAAAAAAAGAAGAAGACAAAATAACAAATATTATGAAACTAATGGAAACTATCAACAAAAACAACCTAAAAGTAAAACATTAAGAATCTCTTTTGAGATTCTTAATAACTAACATAGCAAGAATTAATCAAAACAATGTAACAATCTTTTTATGAAAGACTTAAAATATACGATTATCAAATTAATAATAAGTGCTATTGTGTTAGTTATTGCTTTTATTTTTTTTGAAGAAAAACCTGCTCTAAATGGTATTAATTTTGATATAAATAGAAAAAATAATTCATCAAATATTCCTTCTAAACTTCAATGGAGTGAACCATTTAAAGGTATCGAAAATATACCTTCAAAACCAAAAGAAAATAAATAAATTTAGACTTTTTTTAAAGCTAAAAATATTCCAAAAAGAATAATAAAAGTCGAAATAGCAAGTTCTAAACTAAACTTTTCATCAAGTATAATTACACTCAAAAAAATAGCTAAAATAGGAACAATAAGTTGCAAAACACTAGCTGTTGTGATTTGAATTTTAGGAAGAACTTCATACCAGATCAAATAACCTAATCCTGATGTAATAGAGCCAGAAAGAATGGCTAAAAAAGAAGTATATAAATCAAACTTAAATTCATTTATAAAAAATAACATAAATATAATTGCAAAAATTGTTGCTTTAAAAAAATTGTCAGTCGTATTTAATAAAGCATTTGTTGAAGATTTTCCAATCACACTATAAACAGCCCAAGCAATACCTGAAATAACCATCAAAAATGTATGAAAAAATGAAATTGAAAAATCTTCTTTTGGATAAAGTAAAAAAGCCAATCCACCAAAAGCTACGATTACTCCTAAGATTTTATTAATTGTTAGCTTTTCTTTATAAAAAAGTGCAATTAAAATCATACTTATTTGTACAACTGCAAAAAGTATAAGTGTTCCAATCCCAGCAAACATATTAATATAAGAATATGAAAAGCAAATTGCATATAAAAAAAGCATAAAAGAACTAATCCAGTTCTTTTTAAAACTTAGTTTTAGATTTTTATTTTTATAAAAATAAATACATAAAAGTAAAACTGTTCCTGAGAATATTCGTAAAAATGTAAAAGAAAAGGCATCAATATTTTGAGTAGAAATTGCCATTTTACATAAAATGGAATTTGTTGCTAGAAAAAGTAACGCTATAAATATTGAAACGAAGAGTTTTATCTCTATAAAAATATCACTCTTCATCTTTTTATATTTTTGCTATTAATTTATGAACAATTTTATGAACTATTGGTGCAACAACAACTATTATTGGAAAAGCACACGCAAAAGCAATCAGCCAAGCTCTTATCCAACTAGATAAAAAAATATCAACAAATCCTAAATTTATAAATGTAATTATAAAGCTCATTATAAAACTCATGAACAATGCCATAAAAAAAGCAAAAACTATTCTTTCATATTTTCTATTTATCATATTTGCTACTATCAACCTTTTTAGTTATTTTATTTTCTATTTAAGATGAACAAGAAAGTTTTATATTAGCAAATTTCATAGGAGTTTGTCTAGCATATCTTTCAAAGTTAGGATGCTCAGCATAGGGATTTTGAGCAATTTTTAATAAATCATTTACCAAAGTATAATCACCTTCGTGAGCTTTTTCAATAGCTTCTTGAAGAATATAGTTTTTTAAAATGTATTTTGGATTTACTTTTTTCATAACTTCAAATCTTGAGTCAAAAGTTGTTTTTTGCTCATCACAAACTTTTTTATAAGATTCAAACCATTTTTTAAGTGGCTCTTGAAAAACTGCAATATCAAGAATTGAACTTAAATCTT
>JAQVLW010000072.1 GCA_028703945.1 Aliarcobacter sp.
GATATAAAAGAAAAGTAAAAAAATAATAGCTAGATAACCAATTATATTTGATAATTTTTTTAAAGATTCAATAGATGAAAATATATTATTTTTATCAACTAAAATCATCAACTTCCAGTGAGTTTCATTTATATCTTGTTGTATAGTTAAATACTCTTTGTCTTCTATTTTTAGAGTTGCCACTAAAGTTTCATTATTAATTAAATCTCTAAAATGTGAAGCAAAAGGACTTTTATTTGTTAGAATATTAAATTCTTCTGGTTTTGATATAGTTTTTAAAATAGAATCAGTATAAAGATGTTCTTTTAACTCTTTTAAGCCAAGTAATGTTTCAATTTTTTCTGGCATTGCAATAATCATACCATCTTTGTCAACCATAAATAAGTTTGCATTGTAGGGTAATCTTCTATCTAAAATATTTTTTATAAAACTATTTATTGTTATATCAAGCCCTGTAACACCTTCTAAAAAATCATTATTATAAATTGGAACAACACATGATAACATCCAACCATTCCCCGCAGGATCTAAATAAGCATTTGTCCAAACAGGTTTTTTTTCTGGGTTATGTTTTAGATCTGCTAAATAATAGAAATTGTAATCTTCCATTTTAATATGAGAACCGTATTGTTCATAAACTTTATCAATAAAAGGATAAAGCCTATTCATATTATCCCAGCTATTAAAATATGCCGCATTTATGTTTGGATTTACATCCACAATAGCTTTTAATGATATATCCATAGCTTCTGTGAAAATTGCTTTTTGTCTTTCAACTTCGGTTATTTTTGTATATGATGAATAATAAACACTAGAACCAACTTGATTTGTTTTATAAAATACCCCATTTGATGCTACATCAAATTTGGGTTCTCCATTTGGAAGTCCAAATTGTTTGGGCTTTTCCATGATATGTTGATGAATGGATTGTAAAATAGAAGCCATTCTTGAAATTTCTGCTAGTTTATCACTTATTATTGTTGCTTCATTTTCAAGAATAGCCTGAGTATGAGATTGAGCTTCTTTTAATAAAAGAGTAATATTTTTTGATGAGATATATGAATTTATAGAAAAATACAAAATAATTAGGGCAACTTCAACTACAAGAATAGGAATCAAGGAAAATTTAACAAAGTGATTTGAAAGTATTTTTCCAAGATTTTTTTTCTTCTCTATTGTTTTGTTCATTATTATTCCAAAATATAAGGTATTTCTTTAATTATATACTATTTAATGGAGTTTATTAATAATATTTAAATAAATTTACAAAATTAAAATGACACTTTATTGACATTGTTTAATAAATCTGTTTTTTATGAATATAGATGTTTTATCAAATCTATTAAAAGAAAATTCAATTAATAATAATAAAATATTGGGAAATTCCCTAGAAAAATTATCAACAGGACTTAGACTAAATAAAGCTTCAGATGATGCCTCAGGTATTGCAATTTCCGATAAATTAAGTGGAATAAAACAAGGTATTGATAATGCAAATAGTTCAATAGCCATGATGAATATTGCGGATAAAGCGATGAGTGAATTTAGTAATATTTTAGATACTGTAAAAGCAAAAGCCATTCAGATGAATACAGATACTACAAGTGAAGATGGAAGAAAAATTATCAAAACGGATATTTTAAAATTAATAGAAAGTCATGATGACATTGTTTGTAGAACAAATTATAATCAAACTCCACTTTTAAACGGTTGGGCAACTCCTTTTGATTTTCAAGTTGGTGAAAATTCAAGTGAAATAATAAGTGTTGATATAGATTCTGTTGAATCAAGAAAAATGGGAGAGTCTGATCCTTATAAATTGAGGAATTTTATTACGGGGTTTAATGGGATGCCGGTTAGCTCCTCCTCTTCAACAATAGGAATTTTTGGTGCAGGTGTAGTTCTAAGTAATGATTTAGCTAACAAAATTCCTGGGAATTCAAATCCTTCAGGAGCTTTTATGATAGAAATTCCATCTGGAACAAAAGATTTAACACTGTATCTTAATGAGTACTCAGCTAAAGATACTCTTCAGATTTTTACTAAAGATGGAAAGCATATCGCTGGAACACCTGCTAGTGATTCTATAAGTTGGCAAACGGGATATTCTCCATTAGATATAATTTCAACTTATTCAAATAAATTTAATACAGGTGCAGTTTATCAAAATGAGTTAAGTACTTATCAATTGAATTCAACAACAAATAATTTAGGAAATACATCTGTAAATTACATTGATAAAAATGGAATTAGTCAAATATGGACTATGGGTTTTTATGATGAAATGGTGGTAATTCCTGAAGTAACAGAAAATTTATTAGTATTTGTTAATGGAAATAATAGTGGTGGTTATGAAACAGCAGCGGAATGGAGTGCTTTGGGTGGAGTTGTGGAAGAAAATAATAATCCAACTGGCGTTTGTGATTCTCTAAATCTAGTAAGAAACGATGATAGTCCAACTCTACTTATTCAATCACAAAATTTGATGAAAGTTATCGATGAAGCATTAAATCAGTTAAACTTACAAAGAGCAAATGTTGGTGCTGGTACAAATCAACTTGAATCCTCTGCAAGAAATCAAATGACAAATTATGTAAATCTAAAAAGTGCAGAATCAATAATTCGTGATGTGGATTATTCAAGTGAAAGTACAGAATTTAATAAAGCAAAGATAATAGCGCAAGCTGGTTCTTATGTACAATCCCAAGCCAATCGGATTGACCAACAAAGTGTTTCTCAATTACTAAAATAAACATAGATTATATGTAAAACTTCTATTGAAGCTTTACATACATTTCAAGAACTTCTAGTTAAGTTGGTAGTTTAACTTTTTTTGATTTTATTTAATGCTCTTTCTAATCTTTTAAAACCTTCATCCATTTCATTTTTTGAAATAGTAAGTGCAGGAAGTAGTCTTAAAGTATTTTTTCCTGCTTTTAAAACTAAAACACCTTCTTCAAAAGCAGTTTTAATTATAAGTGCTAAAGTATCAGCATCTTTTGCTCTAAGTCCTCTCATTAGCCCAAGACCTACATTGTTAGTGAATAACTCTTTATTGTTTTCATAAATTTCATTTAATTTTTTATTAAAATAAATAATAGTTTCATCTAAAGCTCCACTATCTTTTAGCTCTTCTAAAATATCTAAAACTTCTAATGCAGCAGTAGTTACTAAATAGTTTCCACCAAAAGTAGAGCCATGATCACCTGGATTAAAAATATCTTTGTGAGTAGTCATGATTGCACCTATTGGAACCCCACCACCTAAACCTTTTGCAAGGGTTATAATATCTGGTTGGATTTCATAAAGATTAGAAGCTAAAAATTCACCTGTTCTATAAACTCCTGTTTGAACTTCATCTATGATTAATAAAATTTTATTTTCTTTTAAAAATTTTGCTAACTCTTGAATCTCTTTTTTATCAAATGGCTGAACACCACCTTCTCCTTGAACAAGTTCAATCATAACAGCAGCTGTTTCATCATCAATAGCATTATAAATATCATTTATATAGTTATAGTATGAAAACCCCTCAGGATATGGAGCAAAATTTGGTGTATGCATTGAGCTTTGCCCTGTTGCTTTTACTGTTGTAATTGTTCTTCCATGAAAAGAGTGAGTTAGTGTTATAACTTTATATCTTTTCTTTTCAAAATTTGTCTCCCCATATTTTCTAGCAATTTTAATAGCACCTTCATTTGCTTCAGCACCACTATTTGAAAAAAATGTTCTAATATCGTAACCACTCAATTCTTTTAATCTTTTTGCCAGTTTTGCTTGTGGTTCAATACCGTATAAATTTGAAATATGTGTAATATTTAAAATTTGTTCATAGATTTTATCTGCAACTCTTTTATTTCCATGACCAACACTAACTACGGCTATTCCAGATGTAAAATCTATATAATCTTTATCATTATCATCAAAAAGTGTAGCATTAATACCTTTTTTGAAATTTACATAATTTCTCGCATATGTATGAAGCACATACTCTTTATCTAACTGTTCTAATTGTTCATTCATTTATTTATTTTCCTAAAAAAATTTAGATGTAATTTTAAGTGAAAATTATATCTAAAATAGTTTATAAATATAAAAAGTTTTATTTTTTAAACAGCTTTTTGCTAAAATCCAAACTAAAATAAAAGGAAAAAAATGCAGCACTTGATTAGAACTTCTGATTTTTCAAAAGAAGAAATATTAGACATCTTTACTGATGCTAGAGAGTTTTTAAAATCTAAACCAAATGAGATTTTAAAAGGTAAAATAATTGTTACTTTGTTTTTTGAAAACTCTACAAGAACAAGAAGTTCTTTTGAAATTGCAGCAAAAAGATTAGGAGCAGAGGTTGTATCACTTGATGTTGGAACATCATCAGCTTCAAAAGGTGAAACAATTTATGATACTGTTGCAAATATAAATGCAATGAGACCTGATGCTATTGTTGTTAGACACTCTGAGTGTGGTTTACCTGAAACTCTAAAAGGTTTTGTTGGATGTCCAATTATAAATGCAGGAGATGGAAGACATTCTCACCCAACTCAAGCTTTTCTTGATTTATTTACAATTTATGAACATTATAATGGTCAAACTGAGGGGAAAAAAATAGCAATTGTTGGAGATGTTAGAAATTCTAGAGTTGCTGGATCAAATAGAAGATTACTTCCAAGATTTGGAATTGAAGTAAATTTAGTTGCCCCTGATTGTTTTAAATATGAAAGTGATGATTTTAAACAATACAATAATATAAGAGAAATAATTGATGAACTTGATATTATTATGAGTTTAAGAAGTCAGCTAGAAAGACATAATTTAACTTATTTTGAATCTTTAAATGAATATGCAAAAGATTATTGTATTACAAATGAATTAGTGGGAGATAGAGATATTATTCTTTTACATCCAGGTCCTGTAAATAGAAATATTGATATTAGTGATGAAATGTTAAAAGACCCAAGATCAAAAGTATTAACACAAGTTACAAATGGTGTTGCAATAAGAGCTGCTATTTTAAAAAAATTAATACTAAAATAAAATTTGAGTAAAGAGTTAATAAAAGAAAAATTAAATAAATTTGGCTTTGAAAAAGAGCCATTTTTATTTGTTTTATCTTATGATTTAAGCAAATTTTATATTGAAAAACTTTCAAATCTTCCCTCAACAATTAAATTTGAATTAAATTTTAAAGAACATCAAAAAACAAAAACTGTTCAAGAAAATAAATTAGAAAAAATTCCTCTTTCATTTAAAGAGTATAAAAAGAAATTTGATATTTTACAAAATGAGATAAAAGAAGGAAATTCTTATCTTTTAAATCTAACTGCAAAAACAAAAATAAAAACAGGACTTTCTTTAGAAGATATTTATAAAAATACACAAGCAAGATTTAAATTGAGATTTCAAAATCAAAATGAAAATTTTGTATGTTTCTCTCCTGAAAGATTTGTAGAAATTAAAAAGAATAAAATTTCTACATATCCTATGAAAGGAACAATTGATTCTTCTATTATAAATGCTCAAGCTAGAATTTTAGGTGATATAAAAGAGATGGCTGAACACACAATGGTAGTTGATTTATTAAGAAATGACTTAGGAATAGTTGGTTCAAAAGTTAGGGTTGATATGTTTAGATATGTTGAAAAAATAAATGCAGGTAATAAAAAACTTTTTCAAGTGAGTTCAAAAATATCAGCAAATTTACAAAATAATTGGCATGAAAATATTGGTGATATTCTCACCTCTCTTCTTCCTGCTGGTTCAATTACTGGAACACCAAAAAAGAAAACAATTGAGATTTTAAATAAAGTTGAAGAGTATGATAGAGGATTTTATACGGGAATCTTTGGTTTTTTTGATGGAGAAAATCTAGACTCTTCTGTAATGATTAGGTTTATTGAGATTGATAAAAAAGGCGAATTATTTTATAAAAGTGGTGGAGGAATCACTTGTGATTCTAATGTAGAGTTAGAGTATCAAGAGTTACTTGATAAAATTTATTTACCTTTTTAAAAGGCTTTATAATGAAAGAAAATATTTATTTTGAAACAATAAAATGTGAAGATTATGAAATTTTTAATTTAGAATATCATAATAAAAGAGTTGCAAAGACAATAGGCTTAAATATTAATCTACAAGAATATATCTACCCATTAAGTGAAGATTTACTTCGATGTAAAGTTATTTATAATGATTTCGAAATTATAAATGTAGAATATTTTACTTATAAAAAAAGAGATATTAGCTCTTTTAAACTAATATTTGATGATAAAATTTCATATTCAAAAAAATATTTAAATAGAGAAAATTTAGATAAGTTATTTTCACAAAAAAATGACTGTGATGAAATTATTATAATAAAAAATGGTATTGTAACTGATACAAGTATTGCAAATATCGCAATATTATATAAAAATACTTGGATAACTTCAAAAAATTCTTTATTAAATGGAACAACAAAAAATAGACTTTTAGAAGAGAAATTTTTAATAGAAAAAGAGATAAGTCTTGATATGCTGAAAAAAGCTTCTAAAATTGCTTTAATGAATGCAATGATAGGTTTTGATATAAAAGAAAATTATTCATTTAAAGTATAAACTCTAAAAAGTAATTTTTCCCATTTATTTTCTTTTCTCCAATTTATTTTTACTTTTTCTGTGAATTTTTCATGGGTAAATTTATAAGAGTCAATTTCATTAAAGGCAAATTTTGGGATTAATTTTGTTCTTCTTGTAAGAGGAATAACCATTGAACTTAGATTATCTAAAACTAAAGGAGTTGATTCCTTGGTCTCTAAATATAATAAAATCATATGAGAATCTTTTTGACCTTTTATGTCAACAATTGCAAAATATAATTTTTCTTTTGGAATACCAACTTCTAAAAGTGTAAAATATTTGGTGATTACATAATCTTCACAATCACCATGCCCCTGAAGCAAAAATTCCTTTGGTGTTGCCCAATAATCAAGAGAAGCTTGTGTTGATGTATCATAAGCAGGAAGTATTTTATTTACAAAAGAATTTATATGAGATAATTTTTTAATAAGTTCATAATCTTTTACTTGAATTTTTAAATTCTTATATTTATCTAATCGATTTTCAATAAAAGATTTTTTATCCGAATTATTAATATATTTAATATCTTTTCCATTTAATTTAAACTCATAAGCAAGAGCATAATTGATAAGAAAAATAAGGAAAATAAGTTGTTTCATGAGCTATAATAACATTAAATTTTTGAAATAGGTATTAATTATGATTAAAGATATTATAGAAAATAATGAGTATAAAAGTTTAGTTGAAAAACAAATAAAAGAGAATGTACTTTTCTTATTAGAAAAAAAACAAGAGTTCTCAATAACTGCTAATATTCAACCTATTAGTTTTACTCCTGAATTACCAAAAGTTATAAAAGACCAAATGCATAAATTTTCTTTATTTACTTTGAGTAACTACACATACACAACAGTTCAAATAGACGATAATTATATTAGTTTTGAAGCAGGTTTTGGAAATGAGAATTTTGGAAGTGTGGTTAAAATACCACTTTATGCAATCTTTCAAATAATTATTGATGAGTCAATTTTATATATAAACTCAGTTGCAACAGTAGAAAAATTTAATAGTGATTTAAAAAAGAATTCATTTAATATTTTTAAAAGCAATCCAAATAATAAGAAATTTGATTAATCAAATTTAAGTTTTAAGTTTTTATAGAAATAGAAAGTATTACTACTTTCTATTTTTTTATTTACAATTATCTCTTTTTACCTGTTGAATCATCCAAAATACATTTGAAATTGCTTCATCAAGTTCATGGGCTTGTTTTCCTAAAATCTGATTATTTGAACCATTTGCATTTTCAATAATAATATCTT
>JAQVLW010000027.1 GCA_028703945.1 Aliarcobacter sp.
GAAGGAGTTATAATTACACCATCATTTAAATCTTTTGAATTTTTATTTGATTCAATTATTGTAAAAGACATAACAGGAGTTGGAGTATATGAGTTTTTAGCAGCTATCTTACATTGAACTTCATTTGCTAAAAAAACTTGCAAAGCTGTTTCTTGAGCAGGTGTAGATAAAGCATGAGTATCAATTCCAATATGCATAACACCAGTTATTCCAGCACTTTTTCTATATTCACAAAGTGCTTGTGTGATTGCTAGAATATGATTTTCATTAAAACTTGATTTTGTAGAACTTCCTCTATGACCTGATGTTCCAAAACTAACTTTTTGACTTTGAATATTTATATCTGGCTTATTAATATAATAGGCTTCAATTAATTTTTCAATATTTTCTAGTATTTCTTTAGGTGCTTTTTTACCTGCTAAATTATTTATCAAGTTTTATCCTTTGCTATTTTAATTGCTTTTATAAAAAGAAGCATTATTTTATCGAAATTGCCCTTTTAATAAGGAAGTGAAAATATGAAATAGTAATAGGGAAAATTGTTAGAATTTGTGAGTTATATTTAAAATATGAGGTAATTTAATAGATTCTTATATAGTATTGAAATAAAATGAAATACAAATGTAAGAAAAATAAAAACTTTTTAAAAGTTTTATTTTTCTTACAAAGAAGAAATTACATTCTAATTTCTTCTCTTTTTTGTAAGAATACCCATCTTTCGTCAATTCTATTTTGCCATTCACCAATTAAATATTCATATTCAGGTTTAAATAAGTGTTTAAATCTAGGCTGTGCACCTAAATAATCTCTAACTGGAATGATATTTTTTGGTCTATAAGTGATGTTTAATTCTCTTCCATCAATAATTTCATATAATGGGAAAACTAAAGAATCAACGGCTAAATCAGAAACTTCAATAGTTTGATTTGGCGCAAATTTCCATTCAGTTGTACAAGCAGACATGGCATTTATAAATACTGGTCCATGTGTATCAAAACCTCTTTGGATTTTTTTAACCATATCTTTCCATTTATTTGGAGCAACTTGAGCAACATAAGGCGCTCCATGTGCTGCCATAATAGAAACTATATCTTTTTTCTGTCTTTTTTCACCATAAGAGTGACTTCCTGCTGGTGCAGTAGTTGTACTTGACCCAATAGGAGTTGAAGAAGATCTTTGACCTCCCGTATTTGCGTAAACTTCATTGTCTAAACAAACATACATAAAGTCATGTCCTCTTTCAAAACATCCAGAAATCCATTGGAATCCAATATCATAAGTTGAACCATCTCCACCAAATGTTACAAATTTTGGTTGAGGAGTATCAGCAGAAATTCTTCCTTTGTTTCTTAAGGCTTTATTCATTGTCTCAACTCCTGCCATTGCAGTTGATGAGTTTTCAAACCCAATATGGATCCAAGAACAATCCCAAGAAGTATGAGGATAAATAGCTGTACAAACTTCTAAACATCCAGTTGATGCAGATACTACTAAGTTATCATTTGTTGCATTTAAAACTTCTCTTACAATAATAGAGTGAGCGCAACCAGGACATAAAAGGTGTGAACCCTCAAATCTTTCAGCTGCTGTTGAGAATGATTTTAAATTTTTAATCTCTTTTTGTGTGTTAACAAGTGTACTCATTTTTATATTCCTTGCGTTTCATAAAAGCTAAGTTCTGGACCTCTTACTCCAATAAATCTTTGAATTTTCCCAGATAATTTACCATCTTTTGCTTCTTTATCTAAAGTTCTAAATATATCTTTTAGCCCAGCAACAGTCATATCTCTTCCACCTAAACCATAAATTAAGTTTGAAACTAATGGTCTAGCAGATGTGTTAATTAATGCTCCTGAAACTTCATTATATAAAGTTCCAACAGTTCCACCAGGCGCTGATCTATCCATACAAGCAATTGCTTTTACATTTTGTAATGCAATTGCCACTTCTTCAAGTGGAAATGGTCTAAATACTCTAGGCGCTACAACAGCTGCATTTATTCCTTCAGCTTTTAATTGATCAATTGCTAACATTGCTGTTTCAAAAGTTGAACCTAAACATACAATTGCAACATCTGCATTTTCTAAATTATAAGATTCAACAAGTTTATATTCTCTTCCTGTTAATTCTTTAAATTGTGCAAATATTTCTAAAATTACTTTTTTAGAACCCATTAAAGCAGCATGTTGTTTAGCTTTATGTTCAAAATGCCAATCCTGCTCTGTTTGAACACCATGAGTTACAGGTTTATCAAAGTTTAATAAAGCATTCACTTGTAAATAATCACCAACAAATTTACAAGCAACATCATCTTTTAAAGGAAGAACATTTTGAGCAGTATGTGAAGTCATAAATCCATCTTGATTAGAAATAACAGGAAGTCTAACTTCAGGATGTTCAGAAATTTTAAATGACATTAAAGTCATATCATAAGCTTCTTGAGGTGAAAATGCATCAATTGAAATCCAACCAGAATCTCTTGTAAGATATAAATCTGAGTGGTCACCATTTACATTTAGTGGTGCTGCTAATGCTCTATTAACTAAACATAAAACAACAGGAATTCTCATTCCAGATGCTTGGTATAATGTTTCAATCATAAGTGCTAGACCTTGTGAAGAAGTAGCTGTTGCAACTCTCCCACCAGCAGCTCCTGCACCAATACACGCACTCATTGCAGCATGTTCTGATTCAGTCATCATTACTTCACCATCAATATATCCATTTGCATGAAACATTGCATAATTTTCAACAGTAGCCGTTGAAGGTGTAATAGGATAAGCAGCAACAACATCAACATCAGCTTGTCTTAAAGCCTGAGAGTTTGCCATGTTTCCATCCCAAACTTCTACACCTTTTAATTCCATAATTCTCTTATTCATTATTCGTCACCTTTTTTCTTTTTTTCAGGCCATTTACCAAGTGCATCTTCAACAGTCTCATATTCATTGAACATTAGAAGTGATTTTGGATTTGTAGGACAAACGCTTACACATAATCCACAACCTTTACAGTGTTCGTAATCAATACCTTTCATCTCTTTATTTCTAGCAATAATAGATGTATCTGGACAAAATATCCAGCAGTTTTGACAGTCAATACATGTTTCAGAATTCCAAACTGGTTTAATAACTCTCCAGTCTCCTACGCTCATACTTTTTGAACTAGTTTCTGAATATAATCTATCTTCAGGTTGAATATCTGCTATATTATAATTTATATCTCCGTTAAATGTGAATAAAGCAGCACCAGGTACTAATTCATCCCATCCCATTTCACTTATTGGTTTACTCATTTCTTATCCTTTAATGAACTTCATCGTAAGCTCGTTGGATTGCAATCATATTTGCGTCAATAACATTTTGAGGTAACTTTTTTAGTACACCTTTCATTTTCTCTTTGAAGTAATCAAGTTCGAACATTCCGCTTACTTTCATAAATGCACCAAGCATTGGAGTATTTGGAATAGCTTTTCCTATTGTATCTCTTGCAATTTGAAAACAGTCAAGTACGAATACTCTATCTTCAATTCCTTGTAAAGTTGGAACTAAAGAGATTAAGTCTTCTTTTTGTAGGTGTGTAGTTATTATATATTTTGTTGTATCTTTAGCATTTGCAGTGATATTATCTGTAATTGCTAGACCTGGATCTAGTATAAATACAAAATCTGGTTGCATATATTTTTCATGGTTTAAAATTGGTTCATCATCAATTCTATTATAAGCCGTCATAGACGCACCTCTTTTAGCTGAACCGTAAAAAGCAAAAGCTTGAACTTGTTTACCCGTTTCAGCAACAACAGAACCAAGACCTTTTGCACCTGTTACGGCACCTTGTCCTGCACGGCTATGCCATCTAATTTCTAACATAGAGGCTCTCCTTATTATTAATATTAAATCTAACTTAAAAAATTCAATTAGTCTTTAGTATTATAAATAATTTTAGCTTAAATGAACTTTTATTTATTGATTTCACTATTATATTTAAGAGTGAAATTAAGATTTTTTAAAATAAAAATTAATTCTATAAATTATTCATATCAAATAAAGTACTATTTTATCGTTATATTTCGTATTATTATAGAATAATACAAATATGAAAATATTATAGAATTAAAAACTTGTTTTTTTATGTCAAATATTAAGTAGTTTATAATATTAAGCTAGTATTAATAGTATTAGAGGCTTTTTATGTAACTTATTGCACTAAATGCATTAGATTTTATAACATTTGTGTATTTTAGTAACTCCTCTTCTTCTCCATAGCCACATAAAACACCAATTGAATTTATATTTGCATCATTAGCTGCAATTAAATCTAATTTTGTATCTCCAATCATCCAAACTGTATGTTTGTTTTTATCATAATTCATCTGTTCAAGTGTAATTAAAATAGGTTCAGGATGTGGCTTTGGATTTTGTACATTCTCTCGTCCGGTAACTATTTCAAAAAATTGTGCAATGTTAAAATGCTCCAATAAGGGCATTGTATACATTCTTGTTTTTGTAGTAACAACACTAACTCTTGCAAATAAAGAAGCCTCGTAAATAGCTTCATAAGCATCTTTTAAAAGGGTAGTTTGTTCTTTTGAAATAATCTTATATCTATTTTTATAAGCATCAACAAAATCCCAAACTTTTGATTCTTCAACTCCTAATTCTTTATACATAATATCAAGAGGGTAACCAATTAGTGATTTAATTGTTTTATCATTGCCTTTGAAATCAAAATTTAATTCTTTAAACGAGTGATAAAATGTCGAAACGATTGCATCTGTTGAGTCTATTAAAGTTCCATCTAAATCAAAAAGTATTATTTTATTTTTATCCATATCTTTTATTGTCCTTATATATTGTATTTATTCTTGAATTTCCCAATTTTTTTGATTATGCATTATTCCTATAAAAGAAGGTTCGATATTTTTTATATTTTTGTTTACAGCAGATATTGAATCGGGAATATATAAAAACAAATATGGTAAATCATCTGTTATAATTTTAAAAATATCTTTATAAATTTTTCCTAATTCATCTCTGTCTACTGTGTTGTTCCCTTTTTCAATTAAATTATCTATTTTAGGGTTTGCATAAGAAATAAAATTAAATCCACCTAGTTTTGAGCTAGAACTATGCCAAATAGGATATGCATCAGGCATTAATGCCATTGACCAACCAAGAAGTACAGCTTCGAAGTTTCTTGGATGAACAACTGTATTTAAAAATGCTTGCCATTCCATCACTCTAATATTCATTTTTATTCCAGCTTTTTGTAGTTGGTATTGTAAAATTAAAGCAGCATTTATTCGTATGTCATTTCCCGTATTTGTTACTACTTCAAAAGAGAAAGGATGATTTTCATCATATCCAGCTTCTTTTAAAAGCTCTTTTGCTTTAGTAATATCTTGTGTTATAGTTTTGATTTCTTCATTATAAGCAAAAGAATTTGGTAAAAATGGACCATTACAAACTTTTCCATATCCAAAAAATAAAATATCAACTAACTCTTGTCTATCAATCGCTAAAGATAAAGCTTGTCTAATCCTAATATCTTTAAATTTTTCATTTTTTAAATTAAAGCCTAAATAAGAAAAACTAAAACTTGGTTTTTGCATTATTGTGTAGTTATTTCTGAAATTATTATCAAGTTGTCTATCAACTTGAATTGGGTCTAATCCACCAATATCTAATTTTTTTTGTTTTAAATATAAGAAAGAAGTATTTGAATCGGGAAGAAATTTATATAAAATTTTATCAATTTTTGGTTTGCCTTCAAAATATTTATCATTGGCAAGTAATTCAATATCTTGACCTTGTTTAAATTCTTTTAGTTTATATGAACCTGTTCCTATTGGATTTTTATTAAATGAACTTGTCATCAAATCTTTTTCATCTTTTAAAAGGTGATAAGGAAGAATCCCAACCATCCAAGTTTCGAGTGCCTTAAAATAAGGATTCTTATATATAACTTCAATTGTATAATCATCCAAGGCTTTTACTCTTTGGACTTCTTGAAAATTTGATTTAATAGAATTAAATACTTTTGGATCAATAATCTTTTCATAGGTAAAAATAATATCTTTTGATGTAAGTTTTACATTATCATGCCAAAGGACATCTTCTCTTAATTTTATTATTAATTTTGTTGGAGTTTCAAAATTATAAGATTTTGCTAATTCAACAGTTGGATTTCCATTTTTGTCATATTTAAACAAACCATTAAAAAGCCAATCAGATATTTCGCTACTTGCAGAATCATTTGCCAATATTGGATTTAATCTACTAGGACTTGAAGACATTGATAAGTTTAAAGTACTTGCGCTTAAATATGTAAGTAGTAATAAGGAATAGGTTAAAAATTTCATGGGAGTATTGTATAGTTTTTTTATAAAAAACTGCATAAAAAAAGGAGCAACATTGTCGCTCCTTTTTTGAGAATTGTAAGAAATATACTCTTTGAAAATTCCAATTATCTTTTTGAGAATTGAGAAGATTTTCTTGCTTTTTTCTTTCCGAATTTTTTTCTTTCAACAGATCTTGAATCTCTTGTTAATAAACCATAAGGTTTTAAGATAGCTCTAAATTGTTCATCAAAAGCAACTAAGGCTCTTGAAATACCATGTCTAGCAGCATCAGCTTGAGCTGAATAACCACCACCAAGAGTTTTTACAATAATGTTTACAGAAGTTTCTTGTTTAGCAACATTTAATGGTTGCATAACTCTTTTTTTGATTGATTCATGTCCACCTAACCAAGCGTCAAGAGTTTGACCATTGATTGTTAATTGACCGTTACCATTTTCTAGCCATACTTTTGCTACAGCTGTTTTTCTTCTTCCAGTTGCATATACTTTTGCCATTACTCTTATCCTTTAATTTGCGCAGTATGAGGATGTTCACTTCCTGCATATACTTTTAATTTTTTTAACATACCTTTTCCAAGAGTTGTTTTTGGAAGCATACCTCTAGTAGCTAGTTTGTATAATTTTTCTGGATTTTTTTCAAACATTTCAGACATTTTGTGAGTTTTTGTACTACCAAAATAACCTGAGTGTGTAAAGTAATTTTTACTTTCTAATTTTTTACCAGAAAATCTTGCTTTTGATGCATTTATAATTACAACAAAATCTCCGCAGTCTACATTTGGTGTAAAACAAGGTTTGTTTTTCCCTCTTAAGATAGTAGCAACTTCTGTAATAATTCTTCCGAATATTTTATCAGTTGCATCTACTACTATCCAATTTCTTTCGATTTCGTTAGCATGTGCCATTTGAGTAAATTTCATTTATTTTCTCCGCTTTTTTAATGAGGTGAAATAATAGTGTAGTAATTATTAATTTATGCTTAAATTAAGTGTATATTAATAATTTATTGAAAATTGTGAACCATTTTTAAATACAGAGTCTATTTTTAGGGTAAAGTTATGTAATGATAGAACAGATTGGACTATGAAAAGTCCCAATCCAAGAGAGTTATTCCACCCATTATTTGAAATTCTATAAAATTTTTGGTTAATTTTTTCTAACTCTTTTTCCTCAATCCCAATACCTTTATCTATAATTGTGATTGATTTATCTGAAATATTTACAATTATTTCATCTTCTGAGTATTTTAAAGCATTTTCAATTAAATTAGAAATTGCCATAGAAATCAATGTCTCATCAACTTTTAGTGTTATATCATCACCTTGAATTAAAATTTCTCTATTTTTATACTTATCTTTTAAATCACTAATACAAGTAATAATTAGTTTTTTCATCGAACAAGGTATTAAAATAAGTTCTTGTTTTCCTTCTTCTAATTTTAGAGTTAATCTTAATTTATCTACAATTTGAGACATTTTATTAGCATTTGAATAAATCTTTTTTAGAAACCTAATTTTCATAGGTTGTGGCATTTGTTCATCATTTAAAATTGTTTCAGTATATCCTGAAATTATTGCAATAGGATTTTTAAATTCATGGGAAATAGCAGAGATTATTTCATCTTTTTGTTTGTTTGCGATTTTTAATTTTGCGTTTTGTTTTGCTTTTTGCTTTTCTCTTTTTGAAAGTTTAATAGCAACTTTATTTAATAATTTTGAAATTTTATAAAACTCATAAGTATAATTTGAATCTAAAATAAAAGAAGGCTTTTTATGAGCTAATAAAGTTAAAAAATGAAGAATATTATCCGTCTCTTTTTTGACTCTAATACTAATAAAATATGTAGCTAAAAAAGCAATAATTAAAAAAAATGTTATGAATAAAAAAATTCCAAAGGTAAGACTTATAAAATTATCGGTGATAATACTTATATAATCAGCCATTCTTATGTAATAAATTTTATTTGAAATAGTTATTTTTTTTGCAATATATAATAATTCTTTATTTATAGTTTCAGATTTTCTAGTATCTTTTCCTATGATATTATTTTTTGCTTCGATTATCTCTTTTCTATGTAAATGATTTTTAATTTGCGATAATTCTTTATCACTATCTGCAATAACAACTCCAAATTCATCAATAATCGTGATTCTAAGTTTTAGTTTTTCATGTAATTCATGGATTATTTCAGAGGTATTTCCTAGATTATCTTCATTTTTAAAAACAATAGATAAAGTCTCAATATTTTGAAGTAGATTTTTTTCAACTTGATTTATATAAATATTTTTTGACCAAAAATAAGTAATAATACTTAAGGTTAGAAGAATAACTAAGAATATTGCAATATAGGTTCTAAGAAAAAGTTGATGAATCTTTAGCAAAAAATATAACCTTCACCTCTAATTGAACGAATATACTCTTTTTTTGCATCTGGGTCTATTTTTGCTTTTAATCTTTTGATGGCAACATTTACAGTTTTTTCTTTTTTTTCAAATGAGTCTTGCCAAACGCTATTTAATAAATGTTCTCTTGAGAGTAAAATATCTTTATTTTTAATAAATTCAAGTAATAAATCATGTTCTAGATGAGTTAATTCTATTTCTTCATTATCAATGTAAAACTTTTTATTTGAAGATTTATAAATAATATCTTTTACTTTTAAAAC
This sequence comes from Aliarcobacter sp., assembly GCA_028703945.1. Taxonomy (GTDB): domain Bacteria; phylum Campylobacterota; class Campylobacteria; order Campylobacterales; family Arcobacteraceae; genus Aliarcobacter. The sequence goes on from JAQVLW010000027.1 coordinate 9,026, forward strand.
ATCCACTTCTTTTGAACTTCTTTTTATAACTGCTTTTATTCTTGCACATAACTCTTTTATATTAAAAGGTTTGGTAATATAATCATCTGCATGATTATCAAACCCATCAATAATATCTTCATCTTTATCTTTAGCCGTTACATAAATAACAGGATTTGCATAACCTTGTTGTTTTATTTCACTTATGAATGAAGTCCCTTCAATCCCTGGAAGATTTCTATCCATTAAAATTAAATCAATTTGTTCTTCATTTAAAATATTTCTTACATTTTTATCAATTTTTAAAAAACCAATTGTTTCATAACCCTCTTTTTGAAGGGTGTATTCAAGAAGCTCTAAAATATCTTCTTCATCTTCAACGATTAAAATTAATTTATTATTCATCAGAATTTGACTCTTTTGTTGTTATAACTTTTTTATTTGGTCTTTCATCTTCATATTCAATCACTGTATCTTTTGATATTTTTATAATCCCAGGTGAAAATTTAATAGCCATAATTCTGAATATAAAAAATACAAAAATCACAAAAAGTAAAAATGAAATATCAAAATAATCCCTGTTTTTATTTGTTGTTAAAATAATTACATCACGAATTAAGAATATGACAAAAATATCAATTACATATCTAAGTCGTAAAGTCTCTTTTTTGATGAAATCAGAGACCATTTTTACAACCTCCATGATAACTATAAACTCTAACATAAGAATAATTGCTTTATAAAAGTCAATACTAGAAATTAATACGATTAGTAAAATAACCGCTGCGGCAAGGACTTCAAAATTAGTACTGAAGTAGTTTTTGATTTTATTTATAGCTTTTTTCATGCAAAAAGTATATCATAAATATTATGATTGTACTATATCTCCACCAACTTGAGCAAAGTGAAGTAGATTAGCTATTGAGACAGCTCTGTCTGCAATTTTTTCAAGTCTTCTTAATGCACTTAATATATCAAAATACTCTTTTGATAAATCAAGATTTTTAGATATTAATTTTAGAATATTTTTTTCTATCATTAAATATAAATCATCAGTTTTACTCTCTTCAACCATAACTCTATGATATTTCTCTTCAATGTGATTTGCATTTGTTTCATCTAATATTGAAATAGATGTTTGAAGTGAAAGTAAGGCTGATCTTAATAATGGAATTGCATATTCTAAAATCATACTTGTATTTAAATCATCAGAGTAAGATTTTTTAAACATTTTTGCAAAATCTTTTGCATTTGAACCTGTTCTTACTAATTCATTTGTAATTTTTAAGTAAGAAACCAACTGTCTTAAGTCTTTTGCTTCTGGTGAATATAAAGCCAAAGTTGTAACTATGATATTATCAATCTCATTTGATCTTAACAGTAATTTTTTTTCTGTTAATTCAACATTTTTTAAATCATCAATTTTTCTATCTTCTAATGCTCTTAAAGATAATTCTAATGAATTTATAACATCTACACCAATTCTTGATATTTCATTTTTAATATTTTGTAATTTTGCTTCGTAAGGTTTTAACATTATCCAAATCTCCCTGTAATATAATCTTCTGTTTTTTTATTGTATGGATTAACAAAAATAGTTTGTGTTTCGTCATATTCTATTAATTTTCCTAAGTGGAAAAATGCTGTGTAATCAGCCACACGTGCTGCTTGTTGCATATTATGAGTTACAGTTATGATTGTATAATCTTGTTTTAATTCAAGCATTAATGCTTCAATTTTTTCTGTTGAAATTGGATCCAATGCACTCGTTGGTTCATCCATTAAAATAACTTCTGGTTTAATAGCAATGGTTCTTGCAATACAAAGTCTTTGTTGTTGTCCTCCTGAAAGTGAAGTCCCTGGTTGGTTTAATTTATCTTTTACCTCATTCCAAAGTCCAGATTTAATAAGTGAAAGTTCAACCAGTTCTTCACAATCTCTTCCTTTTTTTACAATTCCATGTTTTAATGGAGCGTATGCAACATTGTCATAGATTGATTTTGGAAAAGGATTTGGTTGTTGAAATACCATTCCGATTTTTTTCCTAACACTTACTTCATCAACATCTTTGTCATAGATATTTTTATTATCAATTACGATTGAACCATCAATTTTTACTATTGGGATTAAATCATTCATTCTATTTATGCATCTTAAAAATGTAGATTTTCCACAACCAGATGGTCCAATTAGTGCTGTTATTTTATTTTCATATAAATTTGCAGTAATATCAAAAAGTGCTTGATTTACTCCATAATATAAATTTAGATTTCTTACGGCTATTTTTGTTTTATTATCATTTTCTATCATTGTTCTTTTTCCTTCTTACCATTTAACTTCGAATTTTTTTCGCAAAATTATTGCAACAGTATTTAATGAGATTAAGATTGTTAATAACACCACAATTCCAGCTGCTGTTTTTTCTATGTACATTCCCTCAGGCATCCCCGCCCAAGTAAATAACTGTGCTGGCATAACAGTTGCTGCTTGTGTTACCATTGTTGGTGCATCTGGAATAAATGCAATCATTCCTATGATAATTAAAGGAGCTGTTTCACCCATAGCATGAGCAAGACCTATAATTGAACCCGTTAATACTCCTGGAAAGGCGAGGGGCAAAACATGATCTTTTGTAACTTGAATTTTATTAAGACCTAATCCATATCCTGCTTGTCTTATACTATCAGGAACAGCTCTTAATGCTGCTCGTGAACTTACTATTATAATCGGTAAAGTCATAAGTGATAAAGTTAAACCACCAACTAAAGGGGAACTTCTAGGCATTCCAAATAAATTTATAAATATAGCAAGTCCTAAAAGACCAAATAAAATAGATGGAATTGCAGCAAGATTATTTATATTTATTTCAATAAATCTTGTAAATTTATTATCTTCTGAAAACTCTTCTAAATAAATTGCAGTCATTACTCCAATTGGAAAAGCTACTATCATAGTGATTATTAAAGTAAGAACAGAACCTACTATTGCTGAATATAGACCTGCATATTCAGGGATTTTTGAATCACCTTTTGTAAAAAAGATTGTATTAAATTTATTTTCTACTAATCCTTGAGAAACTAACTCTTCTACAAAAGTTATTTCATTTTCTTTTAGTTTATTATGGTGACCTTTTAAATATTGATCAACTTGATCATCTGCTAAAACCCATGTGGTTATTGTTGTATTCATAAAATTTGGGTTGTTTTTAAGCAATGATGGTATATCTCTAAGCCATGCTCTTGAAACTAAATCTCTATACTTTTTATCAACTGCAAATCTTGTATCGTTTAAAGATTTTTCATTAAACGTAACTTCTGTTTGAATGTAAGCTATTTTAAAAGCTGGAATTGCTTTTCCAACAATATCAAATAAGAAAAATGACAAAAAGGCAATAGAAAAAATCAATGAAGTTAATGTAAATTTTTTAAATCTTGCCGCACTTGCATGTCTTTTTCTTAGCGTTGAATCATAAAATGGATTATTGTTTTGTTTATCTTTTTTTCTTTTAATCATAATGTGTTCACTTTATATTTTTCTTTAAATTTTCTAATAAGAGATAATGAAATCATATTTAGAATTAATGTAACTACAAATAAAATTAATCCTAATGCAAATGCTGAAAGTGTTTCAGGCGAATTAAATTCAAAATCTCCAACAAGTGAATTAACAATCGTAACAGTAACCGTTGTCATATCTTCCAGTGGATTCCAAGATAGATTTGGTCGTAAGCCAGCGGCCATAACAACAATCATAGTTTCCCCCAAAGCTTTTGAAAGTCCAAGTAATGAAGCTGAAATAATTCCAGGCATTGCAGATGGTAAAACTATATTTTTGATAGTTTCTCCATGTGTCATTCCTAATGCAAAAGCTGCTTTTCTTTGAGAATCAGGAACTGCACGAATCACATCATCAGACAGGGATGAAATAACAGGAATAATCATAATTCCCATTACTACACCTGATGCAAGTGCAGAATTAAAAGTAGCTTCAAGACCAAAAAACTCAGCAATTTGTACAACCAATGGTGCCACTGTAATTGCTGCAAAAAATCCATAAACAACAGTTGGAATACCAGCTAGTATTTCTAATAATGGTTTTAAGTAATCTCTTATATTTGCACTTGCATATTCACTCATATAAATTGCACTTCCTAAACCAACAGGAATAGCAACACCTAATGCAATTATTGTTATTATAAATGTTCCTGCAAATATTGGTAATGCACCAAATTGACTTCCTATAACTCCTGGTGACCATGTAGCCCCTGTTATGAAATACCAGAAACTTCTCAATTTAAAAAACTCTATCGCTTCAAATAATATTGAAAATAAAATTCCAAATGTAGTCAAAATTGAGATAGCTGCAGCACTAATTAAAGCTAATTTAATTAGTTTTTCATTTAGTTCTCTACTTCTTTTTCTTGATTCAAAAGTGCTCAATACTTTTGCCTTTATAATTAATTTATATAAAATTTTAAATAAAAATAGTTACACAATGGTTACATAGAGAATATGATGGTTTATAAAATGCTAGAAATAGGTTTACTAGAGCCTTTTGATGCCTTTTTTAAGACATTTAAAGTGCTATCAAAATTAGAAATATTTGAGTTTGGATTTATTTCAATAATGGCTGAAGATACAGATAATAAGTTAAAACTTCTTTCAATGTTAAATCTATCTTTTGCAATTAAGAGACCTTTTTCTTTATCTTTTTTTGAGTATAGATTTTCGACAGAATTTTTAAATTCTATTTGAACTTTATTTGTTAAATCAAAAACTTTTTTGAATTCATGATTTCTTAATCCAACAAAAAAATCATCTCCTCCAATATGAGCTATAAATGAATCTTTTGGGTACCTTTTTTGTAAAAGTTCAGCAAAAATCAAAATAGCTCTATCTCCTAATCTAAATCCATAAATATCATTAAATGGTTTAAAATCATTAAAATCAAAGTAGATTATATGAGTAATATCTTTTTGATTTCCTTTTAAAGTTTTTTCTATGAATTTCTCTATTTGATTATTTCCAGGAAGTTTAGTAAGAGGATTTTGGTTTGTTGCTATTTCTATATTTCTTTTATATGAAAGAGTTAAAAGTGAGTTTAAATTTATAAAACCTCTATATTTATTTGATTGCGTAATAAATATTCCTAAAGCATCTTTTGAGTTTTGATTGTACATTTCAAGTATTTTATCAATTCCCCAAGATATTTCAACACATAAAGATGGTTTTATATATTTTATTAAACTAGAAGAAAAAGTTTTATTTTGTGCAAGAGCTAATCCATATTGAGAATAAGATATTTTTTTTATATCTGCTTCATAAATAATTCCTAAAAAATTATCATATTTATCAACTATTGGAACAAAATTATTCTTTGTTGATTCTTTAAAATGTATAAAAAGTTCATACAAAGAACTATCTATACAAAGTGCAATAATTGGTTCTATAAATTCTTCATCGATAGTTGCATTTGGATTATTTCGTTTATCATCATTTATAAGAGTTACAATATTATTGTAAATACTTTTTATTTCATTTGTTTCAATGGTTGGTTTTTGCACTAAATATCCTTGAATAAAATCAGCTCCAATATCTTTACAAGTATAAAACTCTTTTATTGTTTCAATACCTTCTGCAATTACTTGCATTCCCATAATATGAGCCATTTCAATAATAGATGAACAAAAGAGTTTTTTCTTTGAATCTTGGTCTATATTAGAAATAAAAAATCTATCAAGTTTTATAATTTGCGCTTCACTAAAATATAATAATTTAAGACCTGAAACGCCAATCCCAAAATCATCAATTGCGATTGAAAAACCCTCTTCTTTGTATCTTTGAATCATTGTAGATAAAGCATTTTGTTCAATCGCTGTACCTTTTTCACTTAGTTCAAAACAAATAACACTTTTATTTAATTTGTATTTCTTCAATATTTTAGAAGTATTCCCATAGGAAAAGGTTTTATTATAAATTATTCGATTATCTAAATTATAAAATAATTTTAAATCTTCAATTTTAATATCTGAGAATTTTTTAATAGCTTTTTCTCTTAATTGTAAATCTAATTCATATAAATAATCATCATTAAAAGCCATATTAAATAAATCATCAATTGCATTTAATCCAGAAATATTTTGAACATTTCTAATAAGTGCTTCAACAGCATAAAGTTTGCCAGTATGAGAGTGAATAATGGGCTGAAAAGCATAATCTAATTTATCAATTATTTGATTCCAATTTGGCATAGTTACCCTAAGTTTGATATTTTTGAGACAAAGAGAAGATAAAAATCTTCTCTTTTATATAAATAAGTATTATTTTAGTTTTTCAGCCGTTAATTTTTCACTGCTCATAACTTTTTTTCTAGCTGCATCTCTCGTTTTGTCGTCTAATGTGATTAATCCAATTTCTTTTAAAATACCATCATCTCCTATCATTTTTTCAGACATAAATAAGTTTGCATACTCTTTTAAAGCAGGGACTTCCTTAATATGTGCATTTTTGATATAAAAATACATAGATCTAGCAACTGGGTATTTACTTGATGAAATAGTTTCAGGAGTAGGTTGAATATTATCAATACTTAATCCAACAACTTTATCTTTATTTTCTTCTAAAAATGAATAACCAAAGATACCTATTGCTGCTGGATTTTTAGTTAATTTTTGAACTATTAAGTTGTCATTTTCACCAGATTCAACATAAACACCATCTGTTCTAAGAACTGAATAAGCCTTATATTTTTTATTTGCAGTTTCATCGGCTTTGAATAAATCTGTATAAACTGGCATTTTTTCAAATACATGTTGTAATACTAACTCTTCAAATGAATCTCTTGTTCCAGATGATTTTGGTGGTCCGTAAACGATAATTTCTCTTGAAGGTAAAGATGAATCAATATCTGACCATTTTTTATATGGATTAGCAATTAATGATTTTCCGTCTTTTGAAGGAACTTGTTCTGCAACAGCTAATGCTAATTGAGCTTTTGTTACGTTAAATGAAGCAACTTTAGAATCTTGTGCAATTGCTATTCCATCAAAACCAATTAATGCTTCAGTTATATCTGTAACACCATTTGCTTCACATATTTTAAGTTCAGTATCTTTCATTCTTCTTGATGCATTTGCAATATCAGGTGTATTTATATCAGCACCTGAACAAAATAGTTTCATTCCTCCACCTGTTCCAGTTGATTCAACAACTGGTGTTGGGAATTTTGTAGTTGATCCTAATTCTTCAGCAACTGAAGATGAAAAAGGGTAAACGGTAGATGAACCAACAATTTTGATTTGGTCTCTTGCACTTAAAGCTGTAGTTAATATTGCACTTGCAAATAATGCCATTGATATTTTTTTGAAAGTCATTCTTTTCTCCATATTTTATTTATGGTGAAAGTTTAATGATAGTTGATTACTTTTTGGTTACTTTTTCTTTTTTAAATTTAAGTTCAAACTCTTTGCAAGTTCTTATGAAAAGTTCCTCACAATCATTTGGTTTATAAATAATAGCTTCTGTCCAAATAGCATTTTCTTGAACTTTACAGAAGTTTAAAGTGGTGTAGTGTTTATTGTTTTTGTAGTGAATATAAGTTTTATTAAGTTTGATCATAAAAAAAGTTAATGGATATTATAATCCATTAACCTCGATTAGTCTAGATTGATGATCAGCAATAAGAGGATCAATTACTTCATCAAATAGACCATCATTCATGATGTAATCAAGTCTATATAAAGTCAAGTTGATTCTGTGATCACTGATTCTATTTTGTGGATAATTATAAGTTCTTATTCTTCCACTTCTATCACCAGTACCAACTTGTTCTTTTCTTGTAGCACCTTCTGATTCCATTTTTTTGTTTATTTCTATGTCATAAAGTTTAGCTTTTAAAACTTTCATAGCTCTATCTTTGTTTTTATGTTGAGATTTTTGATCTTGATTTGTTACAACAATTCCAGATGGAATATGAGTGATTCTAACGGCCGAGTCTGTAGTATTTACAGATTGACCACCATTTCCACTGGCTCTCATAACATCAATTTTTAAATCATTTGCATTAATTTCAACTTCAACATCATCAACTTCAGGCATAACAGCAACTGTAATAGCTGATGTATGAACTCTTCCTTGAGATTCTGTAGCTGGAACCCTTTGTACTCTATGTGTACCACCCTCAAATTTTAATTTTGAGTAAACATGATCACCTTTAATTAGAAATACAATTTCTTTATAGCCATGTGATTCGCTCTCACTTGAGCTCATAATCTCAACTTTCCAACCATTGTTTTCTGCATATCTTAAATAACCTCTAAAAAGGTCACCTACAAATATTGCAGCTTCATCGCCACCTGTACCAGCTCTTATCTCTAAATAGATATTTTTATCGTCATTAGGGTCTTTAGGAATCATTAAAAATTTAATTTCATCTTCAAGTTTTGGTTTTCTTGTTTCTAATTCTTTGAGTTCTTCTTTTGCTAAATCTCCAAGTTCTGGATCATCAAGCATCATTTTATTTTCATCAATGTCATCCATTAATTTAACATACTCACGAGCTTTAATAACAATTGGTTGCATATTTGACTGCTCTTTTGAAAGATCAGTCATTCTTTTTATATCATCAGTAATATCAGGAGCCATTAATAAATTATTAATTTCTTCGTATCTATTAATAAATGGTTGTAGTCTGCTTTTTAACATAAATTATATAGCGTTAACTTTTACTTGTAATCTACTTACTTTTCTAGCTGCAGTCTCTTTTTTTATGATACCTTTAGATACACAATGGTGTAAATATTTATTTGCAGTTTTCATAGTTTCAACTGCTTTTTCTTTATCAGCTGTTTCGATTGCTGCTAATACATTTTTTGTTACATTTTTGATTCTAGTTTTGTAAAATCTGTTTCTTTCTGTTTTAATTCTAGTTTGTCTAGCTCTTTTTTCAGAAGATTTGTGATTTGCCATTTTTTTAACCTCTTTATAAAATTTTTAAGGGTAGAATATTACCTAAAGTAACTTAAACAGAGTTTAATTTTAGGAAGATTTAATGAAACTATTCGGAACAGATGGTGTTAGAGGAAAAGCTGGTGATTTTTTAGATGCAATAACTGTATTAAAATTAGCAAAAGCTGCTGGTATATATTTTAGAAAACATTCAACAACCAAAAAAATACTTGTAGGAAAAGATACAAGAAGAAGTGGTTATATGATTGAAAATGCCCTTGTTAGCGGATTAACAGCTGTTGGATATGATGTAATTCAGATAGGTCCAATGCCAACTCCTGCAATTGCATATTTAACAGAAAGTATGAGATGTGATGCTGGAATTATGATTAGTGCATCTCATAATCCTTATGAAGACAATGGAATTAAATTTTTTGATAATCATGGAAATAAACTAAATACAACATGTGAAAAAGCAATAGAAACTATCTTTAATGATGATGAATTAATGCAAAATGAACAAGTTACAGGAAGAAATATTGGGGCTTCAAAAAGAATTGATGATGTGATTGGAAGATATATCGTATCAATTAAAAGTTCATTTCCAAGAGATTTAAATTTAAGTGGTTTAAGAATAGTTCTTGATTGTGCAAATGGAGCAGCTTATAAAGTTGGACCTACAATTTTACAAGAATTAGGTGCTGATGTAATTGTTGTAAATAATAAACCAGATGGATTTAATATAAATGAAGATTGTGGGGCCATGCATCCTGAGCATATTGGTAAATTAATAAGAGAATATAGAGCTGATATTGGTCTTGCACTCGATGGAGATGCTGATAGATTAGTTATTATTGACGAAAAAGGTGAAGTAGTTGATGGTGATAAATTAATAGGTGCTTTGTGTAATTATTTAAATGAAGAAAAACTTTTAAGAGGCAATGGTTGTGTGGCAACTGTTATGTCAAATAAAGCGTTGGAAGATTATTTATCTTCAAAAGGTATTGACCTATTTAGATCAGATGTTGGAGATAAATATGTTTTAGAAGTAATGAAAGAAAAAGGTATCAATTTTGGTGGTGAACAAAGTGGTCACATTATTTTTTCAGATACTGCAAAAACAGGAGATGGATTAGCTTCCGCTTTGCAAGTATTAGCACTTATTTTAAAGTCTGGTAAAAAAGCAAGTGAAGTATTAAATCCTTTCGAGTTATATCCTCAAATTTTACATAATATGAAAGTAATAGAAAAAATTCCTTTAGAAAAAATAAAAGGTTTAGAAGAACTTTTAAAACCAATTAGAGAAAAAGGAATGAGAGATTTAATTAGATATTCAGGAACTGAAAATAAAATTAGATTACTTCTTGAGGGAAAAAATAAAAAAGATGTTGAAGATGCAATGGAAACTTTAAAATCATTTTTTAAAAAAGTATTATGAAAAGAGAGTTAAAAATTGCAATAACTATTTTTATAGTTGTATTTATTATTGACCAAATTGTTAAATTTGGTTTTGCAAATTTATCTTGGGATGTAGATGGTCCTTATATGTCTTTAAAATTGGCATATAATTATGGTGTTGCATTTTCAATGTTTTCGTTTTTAGAGCATAATTTAAAATATATACAATTAGTTATTATTTTAATTGCAACAGTATATTTACTTAAAAATAGTAATGTTTTTAAAGAGTATTATTTATCAATAGCATTGCTATATGCAGGTGGTTTATCTAATATTTTAGATAGATTTACCTATGGTGGAGTTGTTGATTATTTTTATTGGCATCATTGGTTTGAATTTGCAATTTTTAACATAGCAGATGTGATGATAGATTTAGCTGTTGTAATAATTATTTTTAAACAAATCAAACAATCAAGAGAAGAAAAAAAACAAAATGAGATTAAATCTTAGAGTTTTGTAGCTTAAAATAAATTTAGCTATAATTCAACAAATTTTAGAAAATGACAGGAAATTAATATGGGTCAAACAATAACAGAAAAAATTTTTAGTGAGCATGTAGGTAAAAAAGTATATGCAGGAGAAATTGTAAGAAGTCCAATCGATATGGTAATTGGAAATGATATTACTACTCCAATTTCAATAAAAGCATTTGAAGATGGTGGTTTTGAGAAATTAGTAAATCCAGATGGTTTTGCTATTGTTCTTGACCACTTTATTCCAGCAAAAGATATTGCATCTGCAAATCAAGCAAAAATCTCAAGAGATTTTGCTTATAAACATGATTTAAAATATTTCTTTGATGAAAAAGATATGGGAATAGAACATGCACTTTTACCAGAAAAAGGTTTAGTGTTACCAGGTGATGTTATTATTGGTGCTGATTCACATACTTGTACACATGGTGCACTTGGTGCATTTTCAACGGGTATGGGTTCAACTGATATTTCATTTGGAATGATTACAGGTGGAAACTGGTTTAAAGTTCCTGAGTCAATCAAGGTTGTATTTAAAGGTAAACCAGGTCCTTATGTAACAGGTAAAGATTTAATTTTAGAAATCATTAGAATACTTGGTGTTGATGGAGCTTTATATAAAGCTTTAGAATTCACAGGTGATACAATTCAATATTTATCAATGGATGACAGATTCTCTTTATGTAATATGGCTATTGAAGCAGGGGCTAAAAATGGTATTGTTGCTTACGATGAAATTACAAAAGAGTTTTTAGATTCAAGAGAATCTTTAAGAGCTGAACCAAAAATTCATTATAGTGATGCAGATGCTGTTTATTGTCAAGAAATTATTATTGATGTTGAAGCTTTAAATCCTGTTATTGCATATCCTTTTTTACCATCAAATGGTCACTCTGTAAATCAAGCTGTTGAGGATAATATTAGAGTTGATCAAGTATTTATAGGGTCTTGTACAAATGGAAGATTATCAGATTTTAAAGTGGCATCTGAAATTTTAAAAGATAAAAAAGTAGCACGACATGTAAGACTTATCGTAACTCCTGGAACTCAAAAAATCTTAAGAGATGCACAAAAAGCTGGTTACATTGATATTTTAATTGATGCAGGAGCAGTGGTTTCAAATCCTACATGTGGAGCATGTTTAGGTGGATATATGGGAATCTTAGGTGATGGTGAGGTTTGTATTTCTACAACAAATAGAAACTTTGTTGGAAGAATGGGTTCAAGAAGCTCAAAAATTTATTTAGCAAATAGTGCAGTTGCTGCAGCATCAGCAATTTCTGGATATATAACAGATCCAAGAAGTTTATAATTATGATTACTCCTTTTGAAATTACTTGTGTAATTTTAAGTGGAGGCAAAAGCTCGCGAATGGGAGAAGATAAATCTCTTCTTCCTTTTTCTTCTTCCCAAACACTGATTCAATATCAATATGATAGATTAAAGCCTTATTTTAAAAATATTTATATCTCATCAAAAACAGATAAATTTAATTTCTTAGAAAAAGATTCTTTGATTTTGGATAAAAATAAAGATATTTTTTCACCTATATTAGCTCTTGATACAATATTTGAAAAATTTAAAGATCAGAAAATATTTATTATTACTGTAGATACCCCTTTTGTATCAGTTGATTCAATATACAAACTAATAAAAGAATCAAAGGATTATGATATTTGTGTTGCACAAACAGAAAAAACTCATAATTTATGTGGGGTCTTTTCTTCTAATATAAGTTCAACTATTAAAACAATGATTCAAAATGATATCCATAAAATAGGGCATCTATTAAATAATAATATCCATAAAATTTTAAACTTCCCAAATGATGGTGAGTTTATAAATATTAACAATAAATATGATTATAAAATTGCATTAGAAAATATAATTTAAGCTTATAATAATTAAAAGTTAAACTAACTCTTATATAAGTCTACTGTTATATCTTTTTTGTTATTCTTAGTCTATAGGTATTATTAAAAAAAGGAAAGAGAATGATGAAAAATGAACTAGAAAAAGCCTTAGAGCTTGTTGATTGCGAATTAAAAAAAAGTGGAATCTCAAGAAGAGAAGCTTTTAAAGTAGCAGGACTTGGTTCAGCTGCATATTTGATGGGTGGTGGTTCTGAAGCAAATGCTGCCACAGAATTAAAAGCAAGTAATGCAACAGGAAAAATAGTAATAATTGGTGGAGGATTAGCTGGTATTTCAACTGCAGCAAGATTAGCTAATACTTTATCAAATCCTAATATTACAATAGTTGAACCAAATCCAAAATCAGTATCTTATCAACCAGGAAGTACATTAGTTTCTGCTGGAATATATACAAAAGCAGATATAGATTATAACACGAAAGATTTTTTACCAAAGGGAGTTACTCTTTTAAAAGATAAAGCAATAGATTTTAATCCTGAAGAAAATAAAGTAGCACTAGAATCAGGTGAAACTTTAACTTATGATTTTTTAATTGTAGCAGCTGGACTTGTATTAGATTATGGAGCTATTAAAGGATTAGAAGAAATCGGAGATGCATATACCGTTGGAGATGCTTCAAAAATATTAAAAGTTTTTGGAGATTCAGGAATAACATCTGTTTATAATGTTGATTCAGCAGTTGCAATGTGGGAACAAACACAAAAATTTATTCAAAAAGCAAAAAATGGACAAAAAGTTAAAGGTATTTTCACTGACCCAAATACTGCAATTAAATGTGGTGGTGCGCCTAAAAAAGTTATGTATCTTACAAATGCTAGATTAAATGAAGCAAATGCAAGAGCTAATGCTGAATTAGTATTTTATGCAGATTCAGGGAAATTATTTGGTGTAAAAGAGTATGCAGATGCTATTGAAAAACAATTTATTGCAAGAGATATGAAATGGAACTTTAATCATAATTTAGCAGCTGTAGATATTGCTAAAAAAGTTGCTATATTTGATAAACATTGGCAAGAAAAAGGTACATATGATAAAGATTTAGAAGAGTATGAAATAATTAATAAACACGAAAATGTTGAAGTATCTTTTGATTTATTACATATAACACCACCTCAAAAAGCTCCTTCTGAAATTGGAAAATCAGCTGTTGGTTCAGCAAAGGGTTGGGTTCCTGTTGATAAAGAAACTTTACAGCATGTTAAATATAAAAATATTTTTTCTTTAGGTGATATTGCAGCTGTTCCAATGGGTAAAACAGGAGGATCGGTTAGAAAGCAATATAAAGTACTAGTTGATAATTTAGTTGCTGTAATGGAAGGTAAAGAACCTACTGCTAAATATGGTGGATATACTGTTTGTCCATTAATCACAGATATTGGAAAAGTTATGTTAGCTGAGTTTGATTGGACTGCAAAACCAACCCCATCATTTCCACTTGACCCAACTCAAGAAAGATATATTTGGTGGTTATTAAAAGTTTATTTATTAAAACCTATGACACAGTATGGAATGTTGAGCGGTAAAGCATAAGATATTAAAATGAAGAAAGAGTTATTAATTATTGTAAGTATATTTCTAATTTTAACAATAAGTATGCATTACAACGAGTTTTTAACTCATCCTCTTAACCATATTTTAGGTTTATCAAAAGCTGGAGCTTATGGTTTAGGGGGATGGCATCCTTTTATTTTTACATTTATTGCGTATATACTAATTTTAATACCAAGATTTTTAATTAAATTATTTAAAAGGAGTTCAAAATGAATATGAGGTTTAAAAGTTTAATTTTATCAGCTCTTTTTTTGGCATCAATACAGAGCTTTTCATCGGAGGTAGAAAATATTTCAGCACCAACAGAAGCTGTTTTAGCATTAATTAATAAATATGAACTTGAACAAGTGGATTTTAATTATGTAAAAAAAGCTATAAATCTAGGTACTAGAAATAGTGTAAATGCAGTTTTGATAGATGCCAGACCTGAAATTAAATATCAAAATGGAACTATTCCATCAAGCTTAAATATTCCAGATACAAAATTTGAGGAATATTATTCTGTATTAAAAGATATACCATTTCAAAAAGAACTTATCGTTTATTGTGGAGGATATAATTGTACAAAAAGTCCAATTGTTGCACAAAAGTTAAAAGATAAAGGATATACAAATGTAAAGATCTATTCAGGTGGTGAACCAGAATGGAAAAAACTGAGTTATCTGGAAATTGATACATTGGCTATAAAAGTATATCAAGAAAAAAATTCTGCATTTATTGTTGATGCTAGACCTTACTCAAAATTTTTACAAGAAACAATTCCTGGTGCAATTAGTATTCCAGATACAAGTTTAACTAAATTACTTGGTCGGTTTCCAATAAACAAAAGTGAAAAGATAGTTATTTTTTGTGGTGGATACAATTGTGAAAAATCGCATATAATTGCTAATAAATTAATATCTTTAGATTATGAAGATGTTATGGTTTTTGCAGGAGGACTTCCTTCTTGGAAAGAAAGAGGATTAAAAACAACAGCAGCTTCTTACGCAGAAAAAGATGATGAAGTAGCCATAGTAAAAGACTCTTTTAGTAAAAATGGCTTAAAGCGAGGAAGTGACGAGGGAAGCGTTGATGGTGAGTGGTTAAAAAAACAGATATTAGAAAATAAAGTTCCTTCATATATTCAAATAGTTGATGTTACAACTCCAGCTGAGTTTAAAAATGGTCATCTTAAAGGCGCTATAAATATTGAAGCATCAAAATTAACTGCAAAAGAGTTATTAGAAAAATTACCAAAAAATAAAACTATTGTATTTAATTGTACAGCAGGTGGAAGATCAATAGATGCTTGGTCTAAATTGAATGATGAGAAATTAGATATTAGTGAAATTTATTATTTTGATGCAAATATTTCTTGTAAAGATAATAATTGTAAAATTGATGTAAATGAACCTTTGTTATAATTTTTTAAAAAGGCATAAAAAAAGGGGTTAGAAGAAAATCTTCTAACCCCTTTTTTAGTGTTTGTGCAAATTTATTTTAGTGCAGCTTTAGCAGTTACTACTAAAGATGCAAATGCAGCAGAATCATTCATAGCCATATCAGCTAAGATTTTTCTATCTAATTCAATAGCAGATAATTTTAATCCGTTCATGAATCTTGAGTAGTTAATATCATTTAATCTACAAGCTGCATTGATTCTTATGATCCATAATTTTCTTATGTCTCTTTTTTTCTGTCTTCTATCTCTGAAAGCATAAACTAAAGATCTTTCTAATTGTTCTTTAGCTTTTCTAAAGTGTTTTCTTCTACCACTAAAGAATCCTCTAGCAGCTTTTAATACTTTTTTATGTCTTCTTCTTCTAACAACACCAGTTTTAACTCTAGGCATATATATTTCCTTTCTTTACCATTATTTTGAAATAAGGTGTCAGCAAATGCTGAACTTTTCCATCTTTGATGGAGGGACAAAAATTACTTAAATTTTTAAGTAATTACGCTTTACATAATGCTACAAGTATTCTTCCAGCATCTGATTTGTGAACAGTTTTTGGTCCTCGTAGATTTCTTTTTCTTTTTTGTGTCATTTTAGTTAAGATATGGCTTCTAAAAGCTGATCCTCTTTTAATTGACCCGTTTTTCTTCACTTTAAATCTTTTTAAAGCGCCACTAACACTTTTCATTTTTGGCATTGAAGAATCCTCCTTATAAATTTGCGTTTTCATATACATGAAAAAGTTTTGGATTATACTTAAGAATTACTTATTGTAAGTTTAAAATTTGATTATGTTGGAGCAAAAGAAGAGAAGAACTCTTCTTTTTATTGGAGTAAAATTTATTAATTTTTTGGAAGAGCCATCATATTAACGTATCTTCCTTCAAGTTTTGGTTCTTTATCTATAACTGCAATATCTTCAATCATAGGCCATATTCTATTCAAAACATCAACTCCAGATTGAGGATTAGCCATTTCTCTACCTTTTAGAAAAACTCTAAATTTAACATGATTTCCTTCTTCAATGAATTCTCTTGCATGTTTAACTTTGTAGCTAACATCGTTTTCAGCAATTTTAACAGATAATTTAATCTCTTTTACAACAATAACTTTTTGATTTTTTTTAGCTTCTTTTTTCTTTTTTTCTTGTTGGTATCTAAATTTACCGTAATCCATGATTTTAGCAACAGGAGGTTTCCCATCAGGAGCAATTAAAACTAAGTCTAAACCTAAACTATCAGCAGTTTGAAGTGCTTCAGCTGTACTAATAATCCCATAATTAGTACCATCATCACCTGTACATCTCACTTCTTTTACTGTAATCATTTCGTTCATGATTACATCGTCTTTTCTTTTGTCTTTACTCAAATTTTGCTCCCGCTTATTATTTCATTTAGCATTGATATAAACTCATCTTTGCTCATGTTTGATTGTTCTCTAGTTCTTCTATTTCTTAGGGCAATAGATTTATTAGCAACCTCTTCATCTCCAATAACGACTATCATTGGAACTCTCTCTTTTTCAGCCATTCTAATTCTTTTATTTAAACTTTCATTCATATTAAAGATTTTAGAATCCATCCCGTTTTCTACTAAATCTTTTTGCAACTCTTTTGCATATTCAAAATGAGAATCTGCAATTGGAACAAAAATAACTTGAGTTGGTGCAATAACAAATGGAAATTCTCCAGCACAATGTTCAGTTAGAATACCAATAAATCTTTCAAATGAACCTAAGATTGCTCTGTGAATCATAACTGGTTGTTCTTTTTCACCTTTATCATTGATAAATTCTGCATTAAATCTTTGTGGTAAATTCATATCAACTTGAACTGTTCCACATTGCCATTTTCTACCAATTGCATCTAAGATTTTAATGTCGATTTTTGGACCATAAAATGCTCCTCCACCTTCATCAATTTCATAAGAAATATTTTTCTCATTTAAAGCATCCATAATACCAGCGGTTGTTTTTTCCCAGAAAATATCATCACCAATTGCTTTTTCAGGTTTTGTTGAAACTTCAATCTCATATTTGAAGTCAAACATTTTAAGTAATGAATCAACGAATTCTAATACTTCAAATATTACTTCTTTAATTTGGTCTTGTGTACAAAAGATATGTGAATCATCTTGAGTAAATTCTCTAACTCTAAATAATCCATGCATTGCCCCTGACATTTCATGTCTATGAACAACACCATATTCAAAAAGTTTTTTTGGTAAATCTTTATATGAAACTAAATTGTTTTTAAAGATTTGAATATGTCCAACACAGTTCATTGGCTTAATTCCATACTCTTGCTCATCAATAGTAGTAAAGTACATATTTTCTTTATAGTTTTCATAGTGTCCAGAAATTTTCCACATTTCTGCTTTTAAGATTTCAGGTCCTCGCACGGGTTCATAACCTCTAACTCGGTGAGCTTTATATAAAAGATGTTCAAGTTTACTTCTTAATCTTGCACCATTTGGTAACCACATAGGAAGACCAGCTCCCACGTCATCATTGAATGTGAAAAGTTCAAGTTCAGTTCCAAGTTTTCTATGATCTCTTTTTTTGGCTTCTTCAATCATTCTTGAATAATCAAATAATGCTTGTTTATCAAAAAATGCAATACCATAAATTCTAGTAATCATCTCATTTTTTTCATCACCACCAAGATAAGCGCCAGCCACTCTTGTTAGTTTAAAACTTCTAATCATTCTAGTATTTGGTAAGTGAGGACCTCTACATAAGTCTTCAAAATCACCTTGTTTATATATTGTTAAGGTATCATCTTTGATATTTTTTAGAACAGCTTGTTTTAATTCATCATTTTTGAATTTCTCGAAAAACTCTTCTTTTGTGGTTTCATGTCTAGTAATAGGTAGTTTTCTATCTGCAATTTCTTTCATTTTCTTTTCAATAGTTGGTAAATCTTCATCTGAAATTTTACTTTCTACTTTAAAATCATAATAAAAACCTTCTTTTACAACAGGTCCAACAAAGAATTTTGCTTCAGGATAAAGTTCTTTGATAGCTTGAGCCATCATGTGAGCACAAGAATGTCTTAAAATATCTAAAGATTCTTTTGAATCGTCAGCTTTAATCTCATCTCCTTGGATATTTAAAGCCATAGCAGTTTGAAGGTCGTACACTTGACCATCTTTTAATATACCAATAGGTTCCAATTATTTCCTTTTTTTCTTAATTATTTATTAAATTACGATTATTTTACCTCAAAGTGACTTAAACTAATTGAGATATAACTTAATTTAGTAAATTTTTGTTACAATTAAGTATGATTTTAAACTTATCAAAAATAAAAACACAAAGTCTATTGTTATTTTGTAAAGACTTGATTTTATCGTATAAAGATAAAAGTGATATTGAAAAATATATTATGGATAAAAAGATTATTAACAAATTTAATAATATTGGAAATGATATGTTAAAACAAATTTCAAATGTAACTTATCCCCAGAATTATTATTTAGAAAATAGAAAACATTATAGAATTAAGGCTATTTTAGATGGATACAATTTTATAAATAATGAAATTTCAAAAAATTTAAAACAAAATGAAGAATTTAACCCTTCAATGCTTTATTTCTCACTTCTTGCTCTTTGGTTTAAAGAGTTAAATAAAGAAGCAAAATCAAAAGAGTATATATATTTTATTCTTTATCCTTATGCAAATGTTTACGATGAATTATTAGTTGGAATAAAAGATAAAGAGTTTAAAGTATTAAACATAAAAATGATTGAGTTAGCTGAGAAAATAATCTATAAATTTGACAAATATGATTTTAGATAAAAGTTAAAATAAAAAGAGAGTTACCTCCTTTTATTTTTAAATTAGAATCTATATCTCATATATGCTCTAACATCTTGAGCTTCTTTAACTGGATTTTGTCCAGCATTTTGAGCTTCTACCATTGTCATAGGAGTTCCGTCTGCTCCAAAGAAAGAGTTTGAACCTGTATAATCATATTGCATTAATACATAACTAACTCCAAAACTTAAAGCATTAGTTATTTTTTGAGTTCTGTAAACTTCCCATGCTTGACCTCTTGTTGCTATTTTACTTCCAGCATAAGTGTCTTCACCATAAGTCATAGATCTCCAGTATTTACTACCTTTATTCCATTCAAATCCAATTTTTGCACTATCAGGTAGAATAGGACAAGGTGCATTTACTCCTAACCAAACAGAAGTTCCTGTTTCAGAATCTTGAGAACCTAACATTCCTTTATTATTAGGGTTTGTTTTACTAGCTGCAAATGAAGCAAAAGCAATAGTGCTATCTAAATAATCAGAAATTCCATTCCCAATTCCTTCTGTTTTAAATAAGACAGTAGCAAAATCCATATCTCCAACATCATTAAATTGTGGAGTTGCCATTTGTAAGTTATAAGCGGTTGTCGCATCCATTGTCCCGCCATATGCAGGATTATAAGCAGTATAAGCTCCATTAAACCTATCAAGTGAATCTTGATCAAATCCGATTAAATTCCATGCTTTTGCATAATTCATATGAACAGAGTATTGTCCATTATCGTAAGGAACAGCAATAAATCCTAACATATCAATATCTACATTTTTTGTATTATCTTCTGCATATGCCGTTCCTGACATATCAAATCTAGGTTTAGCATTTGTTAAACCTCTTCCTCCACAGATTTTAAACCATGAAC